>JAKLLJ010000440.1:0-280 GCA_023150215.1 Thauera sp.
GACTACGGCGATCGCGGCGGCCATGCCCACGGCAGATCCGATTGCCACGCTTGCCATTCGCCAAAGTCGCGCCGGGTCGGTTTCGCGCAGCTTTTTGAGATGCGCTAGAATCGACGTCTTTTCTTCAAGCATCGGACTTTCCAAGCAAAAACAAGCTGCGGAGTCTACCAAAAACTGCGCAGGCCGGGACTTGCGCGAGGATAAATATGACTGAAATCACTACGATGCTGGAGCTCATCAAGCGTGGCTCCGACGAGCTTCTGGTTGAAAGCGAACTGGT
>JAKLLJ010000440.1:290-564 GCA_023150215.1 Thauera sp.
CAGGATCTGGGGCATCAGGTGCTCTTCCTGATCGGCGACTTCACTGGAATGATCGGGGATCCTTCGGGCAAGAACACCACTCGCCCCCCGCTGACCCGCGAGCAGGTTCTCGAGAACGCGAAGACCTACCAGGAGCAGGTGTTCAAGATCCTTGACCCCGAGCGTACCGAGGTGTGTTTCAACTCCAGCTGGATGGAGGCTCTGGGGGCTTCCGGCATGATCCGCCTCGCCGCGCAGCACACCGTTGCGCGCATGCTCGAGCGTGATGATTTCT
>JAKLLJ010000441.1 GCA_023150215.1 Thauera sp.
GGCGACGAGGAGGCGGTCGCCGAGCTCGACAACATCGAGGGCGTCGGCCCGTCGATGGTGACCGACATCGTCGGCTTCTTCGCCGAGAGGCACAACCTCAAGGTCCTGGACGAGCTGGCGAAGGAGATCGAGGTCGAGGAGTTCGCGCAAGCCGCGGTTTCGGGCTCGCCGGTCGCCGGCAAGACCGTGGTGTTCACCGGCACGCTCGAGACCATGGGCCGCGCCGAGGCCAAGGCGCGCGCCGAGCAGCTCGGCGCCAAGGTCGCCGGCTCGGTGTCGAAGAAGACCGACTACGTCGTGATCGGCGCCGACGCCGGCTCGAAAGCGACCAAGGCGCGCGCGCTCGGCGTCGCGACGCTGACGGAAGAGGAATGGCTGAAGCTGGTCGGGGGGTGAATGGGCCGGTCGCGTCGCCAAACCTGGCGGGTTGCCGACGGAAGGGCCGATCGGCATCAACCGCCGGAGAACATGCCGACGCCCACGGCAGCGGCTGCATCGAGGAGTTCCCGATCCGTCGTCACGAGTGGCAAGCCGCGCGAGCGCGCAAGCTCGAGGTAGGCGG
>JAKLLJ010000442.1 GCA_023150215.1 Thauera sp.
TACATGTGGGGGTTCTGTAGGAGCGGCGGAAGCCGCGAAACCTACGGTCCGGCAATCGCCGCGGGTGAAGCCTCGCGCCATTGCATTCGCGCCTTCCGGCGCTCCTACAAGCCCCCCGCATGCCGGAGCGGCGGAAGCCGCGAACCGGCCTCCCGCGTGTAGGAGCGGCGGAAGCCGCGAACGGGCCGCCCGCGTGTAGCCGCGAACGGACCTCACGCATGCAGGAGCCGCTGAAGCCGCGAACCGGACGCCGGATTGATTACTACTCCGTCCGCAAGGCCTCGACCGCGTCGAGCCGTGCCGCCCGGCGCGCGGCGAGTCCGAGCACCACCGCGACCGCCTCCGCCGCGAGCGCGTACTGCCAGGGCGTGGCCACCGGCATCGCCGGTACCAGCAGGCCGACCAGTTGCGCGAGGCCCGCGCCCGCGAGCAGGCCAAGCAGCCCGCCGATTCCGGCGAGCACTACCGCCTCGCCGAGGAAGAGGGTAAGGATGGTCCGCCGGCGTGCCCCGAGCGCGACCAGCAGGCCGATCTCCCCGGTGCGCTCGGTGACAGCGATGC
>JAKLLJ010000443.1 GCA_023150215.1 Thauera sp.
CGAGGCGGCCGCCGGGCAGCTTCTCGTCGACCGGGTGGACCCGATCGGCGCTGCCTTCCAGGGTGAGGTCAGCCATGGTTGTCTCCTTCCTTGTGCTTGTTTGTCTCGGTGTTGCCGTCCGCGTTGGGGGAGTGCGGATCGGTGCAAGGTGTCTTGCCGCGCAGCGCTTCTGCGACCTTGATCCGCGGGCGCTTCGTCCGACCCGCGGACGGCGGGCGGCCCTGCGGCGCGGCGTCGACTCGAGATGAAGTCTAGGGATTCGCCTCGACAGCGGGTGTGGCTCTGGCTAATAAGTCGAATAGTCAAATTTATATTGTTGCGCCGCAGCAGCTGGCGTGTGGCGGGGCGGTCGGCTGGAAAAAGGGTTCGCGGCTTCCGCCGCTCCTACAGGACCTCGCCGCGCTGGCGGCGCCGCGGAACGACGCACGGCAGAACTGCACACGGCGCACGGCGCACGACGAAACCGTGGAACGCTGGCAAGGCGCCCTGTAGGCGCGGCGGCAGCCGCGAACAGGGCGGCGCGGCGATCGGCGCGGGGGCGAAGAATCCCACGGCT
>JAKLLJ010000444.1 GCA_023150215.1 Thauera sp.
TGGTCAACTTCGCCTCCGAAGCCGATCTCGCCGCCTGGGACGCCTGCCCGGCCCGGGCCGCCATCCACGCACGGATGCGCGAGGTGGCCGAGGCCGAGCCCGACTACCGCAGCCTGTCGGGCCTGGAGGCCTGGTTTGCGCCGGCGGTGGTGCCGGCCTCGATGCACCCGCCGCGGGCCCGCATGGCGCTGGTGACCTGGCTGGGGATCTTCCCGACGGTGTCCTTCTTCCTGTACTTCGTGGCGCCCTACCTGCAGGGCTTGCCTTTCCTGCCCCGCACGGCGCTGCTCACGGCGCTCATCGTGATGACCATGACCTGGGTGGTGATGCCGCGCCTCACCCGCTGGATGCGGGGTTTCCTCAACCCCCACGCAAGGAAATAAGCGCTGCGCAGGGCCCCTCGGCGGCGAGTGGGGCGATCCTTGATGGTTGTCAATCGGCAGAATAATTTGCAGCGCTGCACGCACCGATAAGCCTGTAGGGTGCGGGATGGGCGCTTTGCGGTCTTTGCTGGCGCCATCTACGGGAGCATGCACGATGGAGCTGGCGATGAAG
>JAKLLJ010000445.1 GCA_023150215.1 Thauera sp.
TGGCGCAGGCGGGCGACAGCAGCACCACGTCAGCGGCCTGGGCACGGGCATCGGCGATCAGCACGGCGGCGTCCATGTCGGCGGCGTGGATCAGCTCGACCCCGCAGCCGGCCACCGCGGCCTCGATGGCGGCGGCGTCGCGACCGATCAGCACCACCGCCCGGGCGTAGCGGGCGAAGGCACCCTTGAGGGGCGAGAAGTCCTGGCCCTTGCCGTCGCCGCCGGCGATCAGCACGACCTTGCGACGCAGGCCTTCGAGGGCGGCAACGGTGGCGCCCACGTTGGTGCCTTTGGAGTCGTCGTAATAGGTAACGCCGTCGGCCCGCTCGGCCACCTTCTCGACCCGGTGCGGCAGACCACGAAAAGCCTTGAGGGCCGCCACCAACCCGGCTCGCGGCAGGCCCGCAGCCTCGCAGAGGGCCAGCGCGGCGAGGGCATTGGCGACGTTATGGCTGCCGGCAAGCTGCATCCCGGAGCGCTCGATCAGCAGCTCGCTGCCGCGGGCCAGCCATTCGGTGCCGTCGACCTCCAGCACGCCGAAATCGTCCGGC
>JAKLLJ010000446.1 GCA_023150215.1 Thauera sp.
TAGCCGGTGATCATGGCGACCTTGAGGCCCAGCGCGTGCAGCGCGGCGATGGCCTCGGGCGTGGTGTCCTTGATCGGATCGGCAACGGCGATGACGGCCGCGAGCTTTCCGTCGATCGCGGCGTAGAGCGGCGACTTGCCCTCGTCGCCCAGCCGCTCCGCGATACCGGAAAAGGTGGCCACATCCAGGCCCAGCCGGTGCATGTAACGGTCGGCGCCGATCTGGATACTCACTCCGTCCACCATCGCCTCGACGCCGAACCCGGTCTCGGACCTGAAGCCAGCGACCGCCGGCAAGGTCAGGCCTTGGGCTTGGGCGGCTTCTACGATGGCATGGCCGACGGGGTGTTCCGACTTCGCCTCGACGGCCGCGATCCGCGCCAGTACCTGCGCGCGATCGAAGCCTTCGGCCAGTTCCAGATCGGTGAGCACCGGCCGGCCTTCGGTCAGCGTGCCGGTCTTGTCCAGTGCGATGACCTTCGCATCCTTGAGCCACTGCAAGGCTTCGCCCTTGCGGAACAACACGCCCATTTCGGCGCCGCGCCCGGTGC
>JAKLLJ010000447.1 GCA_023150215.1 Thauera sp.
ACAGCTCACCGGAGGTGCCCCAGTTGGGCATGCCGGCGGGAGAGCCGTACTTGATGAAGACCTTCAGGTAATCGGTGCCGGCGGCGAGGGTCTTGTCGGGAGTCAGCGGCTTGCCGGTGGCGCCCTTGCGCAGCACGCCGTGACAGCCGGCACAGCGCTCGAAGTAGATCTGGCGGGCCTTGTCGAACTCGGCCTTGCTCATCGCCGGGGCCTTCGGATTGATGTCCTGGTACATCTCGACATTGGCCAGCGGCGAAGCGGCCGACTGGTACTTCGCCTCGGGGGCGCTGGTGGTTGTCTTTGCCTCTTCGGCGAAGGCCTGCGACATGGCCAGCGGCAGCAGTGCCGCCGCGATCGCTCCGGTTTTCCACATTCTCATCGTGCATCTCCCTTGAAATGAACTCAACGAGCGGGCACTCCCGCTTCCCATTCAGGTTGCGCCAGGGGGCTATACCCCTTCCTTGATAGCGGTCAAGTTCGAAGACGGGAGCGGACTGATAGATTCCGGTCGTCATGATTCCCGGGAGTTTCGCCATGCCGCCGCCCGTC
>JAKLLJ010000448.1 GCA_023150215.1 Thauera sp.
GGCACGATGCAGGCGCTGGGCAACCAGTCCCGCGACATCGTGAAGATGGTGATCCTCGAGAGCGCCTTCTTGGGCCTCATCGGCGCCGTGCTCGGCGTGCTGCTGGGCATCACCGCAGCCCTGACGATCTCCGCCATCGGCATCCCGATGCCGCCACCGCCCAACGCCAACCTGGGCTACACCGCCTACATCCGGATCGTCCCGATCAATCTGGTGGTGTCCGGGCTGGTGGGTTTCGTCGCCACGGTACTGGCCTCGATCGTGCCGGCCTACAAGGTGACGCGCATGCAGGTGGTGGACGCCCTGCGCCAGAACATCTGAACATCCGGCCCAGCCATGAAAAACGGGGCGCGACCTGACGGTCCGCCCCGTTTTTCATGGGCAGCCCACAACGGGCTGCCCAGCCGGATTAAGAACGATAGTCGGCGTTGATCTTCACGTAGTCGTACGAGAAGTCGCAGCTCCACAGGGTCGCCGCCACATCACCACGGGCCAGATCGACGCGCACGGTGATCTCGGCGGCATCCATCACGCGGGCGCCGG
>JAKLLJ010000449.1 GCA_023150215.1 Thauera sp.
ACAGCCAGATGCCGCCCACGAAGGCCACCGCGCTCATGGCCAGGGGCAGGTTGAAGCCGTGCCACAGGGCGATGCTCACGTCGGGCATCGGCGCGCCGCTCACCGCCGGCACCGCCACCGTCAGCAGCGGGCCGAAGGTCTGCATGGGCATCAGGCCGACCGCCACGCACACCAGCACCAGCAGATCCACCGGCACCCGCATCCACAGGGGCGGTTCGTGGGGATGGCGGTCGAGGCCCACCGGCGCGCCGTGGAAGAAGGTGTCGTGGATGAAGCGGGTCGAATAGGCCACGCCCAGCAGGCCGGCCAGCACCGCGCCGGTGGGCACCAGCCAGGCCAGCAGCGGATGGCCCACCTCCAGCGCCTCGGCGAAGAACATCTCCTTCGACAGGAAGCCGTTGAGGAGCGGCACGCCGGCCATCGCGGCAGCGGCGGTGATCGCCAGCACCGACGTCCACGGCATGTAGCGGATCAGCCCGTTGATGCGGCGCAGGTCGCGGGAGCCGCATTCGTGGTCGATGATGCCGGCGGCCATGAACAGC
>JAKLLJ010000044.1 GCA_023150215.1 Thauera sp.
TTGGCGATGCGCATCGCCGAGACCAAGAGCTTGACCGGCTGCGTGGGCATGCGCAGGGCGAGGTTCTCGAGGGCGTCGTCCAGGCTTACGCCGAGGCGCTGTTCGTGCTGCAGCAGCATCAGTTCCTGTGACAGCGGTGGGGCGAGCTCGGTGGTGACCTGGCGGATGGCCGCGGGCAGCGACAGGCCGGCGCGTGCGGTGCCGGCGAGCATCTGCAGGGCGTCGGGCAGTTGCTGTTCGATGCGCTCGATACGGCGCGCACGCAGGCGGCGGAAGGCGATGCTGGGCGACAAGGCGAGCACGAGGGCGAGCGCCAGCGCGACGATCAGGCTGCCGCTGATCAACCAGGCGGCGCCGGCGCCCAGCACGGTGAGCGCGAGGTTGAGCACGTAGAGCCGCGCCGGGTCGATGAACAGGAAGAGCTCGCGCAGGTGAAAGCCGGTCTCGCGCGTGAAACGGTCGCGCCAGGCCTGCAGCAGGCGGGAGCCGATGTCGACCAGTGCCCACACGAACAGGGCCACGGTGATGGCGACGATGATCGGGACGATGCCGGGGTTCATGCGTTGCCCGACGTGTTGGTGGCGTTGAAGAGCGACAAGTCGAGGCGGACGCCGGCTTCGCCGAGCGCCTCGTAGAACGCAGGAACGGCATTGCAGCCGTTGAAGCGGCTCAGCACGCGCCCGTCGGCGTCGCGGCCGAGCTGTTCGTGGCGGAACAGCTCCTGCATCTGGATGCGCCCGGATTCGGTGCCGGCGACCTCGACGATGGCGGTGATCACGCGGCGGCCGTCGGGCAGGCGTGCCTGCTGGATGACGACGTCGATGGCTGCGGCGATCTGGTCGCGGATGGCGGTCAGCGGCAGGTCCATGCCCGCCATCAGGACCAGGGTTTCCAGGCGGGCGAGCGCGTCGCGCGGGCTGTTGGCATGCAGCGTGGTGAGCGAGCCGTCATGGCCGGTGTTCATCGCCTGCAGCATGTCGAGCGCCTCGCCGCCGCGGCACTCACCGACGACGATGCGATCGGGACGCATGCGCAGGGCGTTGCGGACCAGGTCGCGAATGGCGATCTGGCCGCGCCCTTCGGCGTTGGGCGGGCGCGCCTCGAGATTGATGAGATGCGAGTGGGCCAGGCGCAGCTCGGCCGCATCCTCGATGGTGATGATGCGTTCGCCATCGGGGATGAAGTTCGACAGCACGTTGAGCAGCGTGGTCTTGCCCGAACCGGTGCCACCGGAGATCAGGATGTTCTTGCGCTGCTCGACGCAGATGCGCATGAATTCCGCCATCTGCGGGCTCAACGCCCCGAGCGCCACCAGATCGGCCGCCGAAAAGACCTTGCGCCCGAACTTGCGGATGCTCAGCGCCGGGCCCTTGATGGCAAGCGGGGGGATGACGGCGTTGACTCGCGAACCGTCCTTGAGGCGGGCGTCGACCATTGGCGAGGACTCGTCGATGCGCCGGCCGATCGGTGTGACGATGCGCTCGATGACGCCGAGCACCGCGCGGTCGCTGGTGAAGCTGCCGGGGTGGCGGACGAGGCGGCCGTTGCGTTCGATGTAGATCTCGTCATGGCGATTGACCATGATCTCGGTGATGGTCTCGTCGTCGAGCAGGGCCTCCAGCGGCCCCAGGCCGACGGCTTCGTCGAGCACGTCGCGGCGCAGGCTGTCGCGATCGATGGCCTCGGGCAGTGCGCTCTCCTTGTCGATGAGCTCGACCAGCAGGGCTTCGGTTTCGGCGCGTAGCTGGTCGTCGCTCATGCGCACCAGATCGCGGCGGCGCAGGTCGATGGCGTCGAGCAGGGACTCGTGAATGCGCTTGCGCCAGAATTGCTCGGGTGTGGGGGGCGCCGGAGCGCGCGCGGGGCGCGCAGCAGGACGTGCGGGCGCCGGATTGAAGGCGGGCGCAGGCGCTGCTTCGCGGGCCGCGTCGGCCGAGGCGGCGTGTGGATCGAGGCGATCCTCGATGACGAGCGTGAATGGGCCGACCGTGATCCGGTCGGTCGGCGCGATCGGGCCGTATTCCTGGATGCGGCTGCCATTGACGCTGGTGCCGAAGAGCTGGCCGAGATCCTGGATGTAGAGCCCGGCCTGGGTGCGGTAGATGCGTGCATGCTCGCGCCCGACCTTCCAGCCGGGCAGTCGCAGGCGGCAATCGCGCCCCTTGCCGATGATTGCCGAAGTGTCGGTGAAGGACTCGACGCGGGTGGCGCTCTCGGGGTGGTTGATGGTGATCTGGAACATGATCGGCCGGGCCTGCTCAGTTGTCCGACGCGGTGGTCGCGCCGACGGAACCGAGCCCGTGGGCGGGCAGGACGCGCTCTTCGACCGCTGCCGGCAGGCCCGGAACGGCGGTGAGATCCGGCTCGGTCGCGCGCGCAACGCCGTCCAGGCGCTGGCGGGCGCGGAGCATGCGCTCGGCCTGTTCGAAGGTGTGCTTGTCGACCGCGTGGGGGGTGACGAACACGACCAGCTCGGTTTCCTTGTTCTGGAAGCGGCGCGAGCGGAACAGGGCGCCAAGGATCGGGATGTCGCCGAGGAAGGGCACCTTGTCGATCGATGCGTTGATGTCCCGGCTGAGGAGTCCGCTCAGCACGATCGTGCCGCCCTGTTGCACGTTGAACTCGGTTTCGGTCTTGCGGGTGCGCAGGGCCGGGCCTGCCGTGCCCATCACCGAGAGGTCGAGATCGCTGACCTCGCTCATGATGCGGGCACGAATGACGCCGTTGTGGTCGACCCGGGGAGTGATCTCCAGGCGGATACCATAGGGCTTGAACTGGATCGTGGTGCCGTTGATGTTGCTGACGCTGTAGGGGAATTCGCCGCCAGCGAGAAAGTTCGCCTCGGCGCCGCTGCGTGCCGACAGCACTGGCTGGGCGAGGACGGAGGCCGAGCCGTTCTGCTCCATCAGCCGCAGCTGGGCGTTGAGGCCGGCGTTGATGGCGGACAGCACGTTGAGGCTGGAGCTCAACGGCACCGGCCCGCTGCCATCATCCGGGTTGATGATCGGCGGCGCGGTCTCGCTGCCGGTGCGGATGTCGATCTGCAGCGGGGCATTGCCGCGCCGTCCGGGCATCCACACGCCGCCGATCGCAGCGCCGCCGGTGGCATTCCACGCCAGGCCGATCTCGCGCAGCATGTTGATCGGGAATTCGACGATCTGCACGTCCATCACGATCATCTTTTCCCAGCCGACCGGATTGGTGAAATTGATGATCTGCGGGTAGCGCTTGGCGAGTTCCTCGATACGGGCCTGGTCGCGATTGCTGAGGTTGTCGCCTTCGACCACGACCTTGTCGCCGATCACCGAACTGCGTGCGTTCGGGATGCCGGCGAGGAAGGCGGCGATCTCGCGATTGACGCGCGGGGTCTCGGCGGCGGCAACGGTGATCTTGATCCGCCGGTTGCGACCGTTGGCGGTCCAGATGTGCAGCGAGGACACGCCGACCTCGTTGGCGATCAGGAGGATCTCGCGGTCGTCGAGCACCGCGGCCGACAGCACCTTGCCATTGCCGACCGCGAGGCGACCGGCGTTGGATTCGGCGATGACCCGGGTCTCGCCCTGGAACAGGGTGAGTTCGGGCATGTCGGCGGCGAGGGCGACCGGCAGGAAGCAGAGCGCGAACAGATGAAAGAGGGCGTGGGCGAATGTGCGCATCGGCGTGGGAGGGGCGTGGGGGCAGGTGGGCGCAGGGCGGGTTGGAGTTGAGACGGTCGGGCTGGTGCAATGCGGGCGAGCTCAGTCGGGCGCCGCGTCCTTGCGGGCGGACATCTGCAGTCCGCTCGTTATCGGGCCGCCGCCATAGATGACGGGCACGGTGCTGATCGCACTGCCGTCGCTGGCGGGCAGGCCGAGCAGCGTGCGTGCTTCGGTGATGCCAGCGGAGACCGCGGCGATGTCGCCGGGCGCCCTGAGGAGCGCGGTGACACGGCCGATCTCGCGTGCGGCGATGATGCGTTTGGCGTCTTCCGGGGAGGTGTCGAGGGTGATCGTGGTGTAGCTGCGCACGCGTCCCTCGGCATCGCGTTCGTCGAGCTGAACGCGGCTGCCGGTCGCGAGCACTGCAACGTTTTGCAGCAGCGTGAAGGTGAAGTTGCGCTTGTCCTTGTTCAGCGACACGACGATGTCGATATGATCCCCCGGCTCGACCATGCCCGACAGCGAGCTGATTTCGTCCACGGGTACCGTGACCGCGCGCTGGCCGGACTGGAGGCGGGCAGAGAAGGTGGGGGCGCGGCGGCCCTCGAGCTGCGCCCACAGGATGGGTTCACCGGCCGCTGCGGGGTGGGCGAGCACCGAGCGTTCGGCGCGGCTGAACTGGTCGGGCGTGATCGCCCCCGAGTGTGCCCATTCGCGCGGTATCTCGCGCACCGCGACGGTGTCGGGCGTCACGTGGGCGCCACGGGCCAGTGCGGTCTTGGCGACCACGACCCGGACCGTGGCGACATTGCGGGCACGGGCTTCGATCTCCGCCATCCGTTCGGCCAGGTAGTGACTCGTGCCGAAGGCGGCAAGCCCGCCCAGCGCGAGCGCGACCCCGAGGACGATCCAGTTCTTTCGTTTTCTTGTCGGCATCGGTGGCGTTGTCATAGTGGCAGGGACATGAAGGCGCTGTAGCGCTCGAATGCGCGGCGGACGGCCGCGAGCAGGGTGTCGACCACCGAGTTCTCGCCGGCCGATGCCATGCCGAAAAGCATCATCAGGACCAGCAGGGCGACGAGATACTCGGTGAGCGCCTGGCCGCGCTCGCGATTGCGCGCGTGAGAGGTCATGGGAGTCGGGAAAGCACGGTGAGGACGGCCTGGGTTGCGCCATCGTGGCGCACGAGGACGAGCTTCGCCTCGCCGGCAGGGCCCTCGAAGCCTTGTGCCAGGGCCTCTGCGGACTCGGCCAGCGGTGGCCCATCGGGCTTCAGGCCACGGTCGTCGAGGCGGGCAGAAAAGTGTTCGAGGTTGGCGCGCAGGCCATGCTTGTTGGTGAGCACCCATTGGCGGGCAACGATCTGGCCATCGATCGACTCCATGTCCGAGAGCAGCTCCGAGCCAGCCGGCAACACGAAGCCGGAGGCTTGGCCCGCCGCGTGGCGGGCGGCTGGCATGTCGGCGATGGCAACCAACGCCTCGCTCGCGGCATTGCGCAATGGGCTGACCGTGACCGTGATGAAGAAGTCGCCTTGCGCCCGGGCCAGCACCTGGGTGTCTCCGACCCGGGAATGTGCCACCGGGCTTCCCAGGGTGCGGCGGTAGTGGGCGACTACCGTGTCGGCCGGCGCTGCGCAGTGCGCGCGCTCCATGCGCATGGGAATTCCGTTGAGGCGCACCTGCTGACCGATCAGGTCGAGCCGCGCGCCGTCGGGGTGCGCCACTGTGGGCCACGGACCGGCGAGAACACTTGCCGGGAGCAGCACCGACCCGAGCAGCATCGAGGCGAGCGATACAGGGCGTGTCATCGAATGCGCTCCGCCGGAATGATGTCGGGATCGACGCGCCCGATGTCGGGCGGGTTGGCGCCCTCGAGGACCGCGACGAAAGGCTTCAGGGGCGCGACCAGGGTGTGCAGCGGACGGTAGGGGAAGGGACCGAGGGGGTTCCAGCCGTCGCGGCGCAGGGCCGAACGAACGCCGTCCGGACCCGACGCGGCCCAGGCGTCGACGAGCACCGTGGTCTGACGCTGGATCGACAGTTCGAGGGTATCGAAGGGGACGAGCTTGTCGATCTTCGCGAGATCGACACGGACGCGTCCGGTGTAGAGCGAGTTGCCGTCGAGGCCCAGGTTGTCTGCGTGCAGGGCACCAAAAGGCTGGGCAAGGGCTTCGCGTCGGGTCGCGGCGCCGACGTTGGTGGCGAGGGCGGGCAGTAGGGCCCGGCCACGGGGGTCGAACCAGAGCGGGTTGCGGTGGGCGTCGAAGTCGCCGGCAAGGTCGCCGGTCTTGATCGGTGCATCGCTGTTGCTGAAGAAGCGCCGCCCAATCTCGGCGGCGAGGATGGCGTCGGTTTTCCAGGCCTGCACGCCGGCGCCGTGATGAACCATGCCTTCGAACGCGAGGTAGCGGCTGGCATTGATCGCCGCATGGGCGATGTCGAGTTGCTTGCCGAGCAACGGCACGATGAGAAGGAGAGGTACGAGCACCAGGGCGAGCACGATGAACTCGATCGTCGATTGGCCGCTGGCGTGTGGCCACCTGCGCCGGGCAGGCATCCTGGGGTTGCGCTGGCGGTGAGCGTCGATCCGCATCGTCCGGTCCGGAGTGATCGTCATGGCAGCAGCAGTCCGCCCTGACGAGCCTGTGCCGCGGCACGCTGTGCGGCGGTGACGGGGGCCAGGCGTGCTTGCCAGTAAGGATTGAAGAGGCTGCCGAGTTCGGTCTTGCCGGGGTGGCGGCCGTTGCCGCGGTCGGGACGCTCGAAGAAGACTTCGACGCGTGCGACCGCGGCCGTCTCCTGGCTCGCCAGCGCGCCGTCGTAGAGCTGGAGCCGTCCCCCGGGTTGGACGACGCTTGCCCCGCCCGAGAACTGCTGCTGTGCGGCCGGCTTGGTGACCCGGATGCTCAGGCTGGTGAGGGGCTCGTCCATCTCCAGCGCGCGATCGGACAACGCCATGAACCCGGGAATCGCACTGCTGCCCAGCGTCGGCGGGGCCGGATCGAAGCCGCGGGCGAAACCCTCGGACGACTCGGCGTGTGCGCTGGCGCGTGGATTGGTGGTGCGCGAGCCGGCATAGGTGTAGCTGCCGTCGCCGAGGTTGTCGGCCGACGCGCCGCTGCCGTAACCGAGCGGGTTCTCGCTGCGTCGGCAGCGGAAGCGACGGATGCGGTGGTGATGGGCCGACAGGGTGTCCATCGACTTCCAGCCGTCGGCAAGATCGATCAGCTCGGTGCCGCCACGCTTGCGCAGCTCGATGCCGATGCATAGCACGACGAGCCCGAAGCGCCAGTTGCGGCTTGCGAGGAAGGACTCGCGGCTGTCGTTGACGAGTTGCCCCATCGTCCGGCGCTGGTCGCGCGTGGTCTGGTGTGTGGTGAAGCCAGCGAAATCGTCGGCGATCGGGATGGGATCGACGCGGGCATGAGGGTCGTTGTCAGCGGCTACCCTTTGCATGAGTGCCAGCCGGCTTGCGATCGCGACCGTATTCGCGGGGCCGTGCATCACTTGCTGCGAGAGCGCGAGGGTGTGCATGGCTTCGTCATGGAGGGTGACGGTGGCGGCGAGGGCTGGCGTGAGCACGTCGACGACCGTCTCGACGTGGTCCATCGCCGCCTTGAGCGCCGGACCGACGGCGGGAATCAGGTAGAGATAGGGGCCGATGTTGTCGGCTGCCGTACCCATGTACTTCGTCCACGAAGCGAGCCCCACTGCCTGCCCGACGGCGATCTGGTTGGCGATGATGGCGCGGTTGGCGTAGGCGTCGTAGTTCAGCATGCGTGCCTCGAACACGCCGGCGCTGTAGGCGACCGCATCGGTAGTGTTGGTCAGGCGGAGCTTCTCTTGTACGAGCTGGCCGCTGTTGAACATGAAGAAGAGGGTGGCGGCGACGGCGAGGAGCAGGACGGTCGCCAGCGGAAGCACCTGTCCGGCCTGGCGTCTCGCGTGGCGTGTGTCCATCGCCGTGCCCGTGTCGCAGCGATCTTGCCGTAAGCGGAGGTCGGCTTACTTACTGACCTGACCGACGTAGCTGTCGAGGGTCTGCTTGGTGTCGCTGACGCCTTTGGCGCTGTCGGCCGCGGTCTGGGCGGCGTCCTTGGCGTCGCTGCCCGAGCCACCGGCCAGCTCGCTGGCGATAGCGGTGGTCTGGTAACGCACGGTCTGGCCAAAGTATTGATAAACGGCGATGGCAGCGATCGCGATCATCGCCACGATGATGATGTACTCGGTCATGCCCTGGCCGCGCTGGCCCGCGTGGGACGTCCTGATTGCCATGATCGCTCCGTTCTTCGAATGGGTTTCATGATGATGGCAAATGCAAAATGCTTAGTCAATATGCTTATAAGATCTTTTTGGGGCGAGCCGCTGTGCAGTACGAGCAGATGAAAAAAGCCCGCTGCATCGCTGCAGCGGGCCTTGGTGGCGGGGGACTTGCGGTCGTTCAGCGCGCGATCGGCTTGTAGCGGATGCGCTTGGGCTTGGCGCCTTCCTCGCCCAGGCGCTTCTTCTTGTCCTCTTCGTATTCCTGGTAGTTGCCCTCGAAGAAGAACCACTGCGAGTCGCCCTCGGCCGCCAGGATGTGGGTGCAGATGCGGTCGAGGAACCAGCGGTCGTGCGAGATCACCAGCGCGCAGCCGGCGAACTCCAGCAATGCGTCTTCGAGCGCGCGCAGGGTCTCGACGTCGAGGTCGTTGGACGGCTCGTCGAGCAGCAGCACGTTGCCGCCCTGGATCAGGGTCTTGGCCAGGTGCAGGCGCCCGCGCTCGCCGCCGGAAAGGTTGCCGACGATCTTCTGCTGGTCGCCGCCCTTGAAGTTGAAGCGGCCGAGGTAGGCGCGACTGGGCATCTCGAAGCGGCCCACGGTGAGGATGTCGGCGCCGTCGGCGATGGTGTCGAACACGGTCTTGTCGTTGGCCAGGCCTTCGCGGGTCTGGTCGACCGCGGCGAGCTTGACGGTGGCGCCGATGACGACCTCACCCGAATCGGGCGTGTCGCGCCCCTCGATCATCTTGAACAGGGTCGATTTGCCGGCGCCGTTGGGGCCGATGATGCCGACGATGGCGCCCGCCGGGATGGCGAAGCTGACGTTGTCCATCAGCAGCTTGTCGCCGAAGGCCTTGCTGACGCCGTGGAATTCGATGACCTTGTCGCCCAGGCGCTCGCCGGGCGGGATGAAGATTTCCTGGGTCTCGTTGCGGCGCTGGTATTCGACGCTCGCCATCTCCTCGTAGCGGGCGAGGCGCGCCTTGGACTTGGCCTGGCGCGCCTTGGGATTGGAGCGCGCCCATTCCAGTTCGGTCTTCATCGCCTTCTGGTGCGCGGCTTCCTGCTTGGATTCCTGCGCCAGGCGGTCGCCCTTCTGTTCCAGCCAGGATGAGTAGTTGCCCTTCCACGGGATGCCGTGGCCGCGGTCGAGCTCGAGGATCCACTCGGCGGCGTTGTCGAGGAAGTAGCGGTCGTGGGTGACGGCGACCACGGTGCCGGGGAAGCGGGTGAGGAACTGCTCCAGCCACTCGACCGATTCGGCGTCGAGGTGGTTGGTCGGCTCATCGAGCAGCAGCATGTCGGGCTTGGACAGCAGCAGCTTGCACAGCGCGACGCGGCGCTTCTCGCCGCCGGAGAGCTTGCCGATCACGGCGTCCCAGGGCGGCAGGCGCAGCGCGTCGGCGGCGATCTCCATCTGGGTCTCGACGTCGCTGCCGGCGGTCGCGAGGATGTTCTCGTACTTCGCCTGTTCCTCGGCGAGCTTGTCGAAGTCGGCATCGGGCTCGGCGTAGGCGGCGTACACTGCCTCGAGCTTCTGGCGTGCTTCCATGATCTCGCCGAGCGCGGCTTCGACCTCTTCCTTCACGGTCCTGGTCGGGTCGAGTTCGGGCTCCTGCGGCAGGTAGCCGATGCGCTGGCCGGCGAGCCATTGCACCTCGCCGTCGTATTCCTTGTCGACGCCGGCCATGATGCGCAGCACGGTGGACTTGCCCGAGCCGTTGAGACCGAGCAGGCCGATCTTGGCGCCGGGGAAGAAGGAGAGGGAGATGTCCTTGATGATCTGGCGCTTGGGCGGAACGATCTTGCTCACGCGCAGCATCGACATGACGTATTGGGCCACTACGGGTACCTCGTTGGCGGTGTTCGGTGGGGCGGAAAAGGCCGAAGTCTACCTGAGTGGGCAGTGGCAGGCACGCATGGAACTTGCCGCTAGCCGGATGGGGTATTACGCTGCGACGACGTGTAAGAAATACGGGAAGGAGAGAATCGACATGCACACCACACTGACGAGCAAGGGGCAGGTGACGATCCCCAAGCACATCCGCGACGCGCTGCATCTCGAGCCCGGATGCGCGATCGAGTTCCGTATCAACCGAGAGGGAGAGGTCGTCCTGACGCGCCTCGGTACGCTGCATGACGAGAATGATCGCTTCGAACGCCTGCGCGGCAAGGCCGACGTGAAGTGGCGCACGGACGACCTGATGGCCTTGCTGCGTGGCGACGACTGATGCTGCTGGTCGACACCAATGTGCTGATCGATGTGCTGGAAGACGATCCACGCTGGGTGGATTGGTCCATCGACATGCTGCGTCGACAGTCGCAAGTGCATCGGCTGGCGATCAATCCCATCATCTACGCCGAGCTTTCCTTGACCTTCTCGACCGTCGAGTCGCTGGATGAGGCGGTCGCGGATTTCGGCGTCGAGGTCGCCGAGGTCCCGAGGCCAGCACTCTTTCTCGCGGGAAAGGCGTTCGTGGCCTACCGCAGGAGCGGGGGGCAGCGCAACAACGTACTGGCCGACTTCTTCATCGGCGCGCATGCCGCGGTCGAAGGCTGGTCCATCCTTACACGAGATCCGCGCAAGTACCGGCGGTACTTTCCCTCGGTCGAACTCGTGACGCCCTGAAGCTGTAGCCTGTCGCGGGAGCGAGTCCGCCCCCCGCTTAGGCGCACGCGAATCCAGCCTCGCGCACGCGTCCACCTTGCCTAGAGCATCCCCTCGATCTCCTTCACCAGCTCCTCCGGCGTCGTCGTTGGTGCGTAGCGTTCGATCTGCTGCCCATCACGGGTCACCAGGAACTTGGTGAAGTTCCACTTGATCGCCTCGGTGCCGAGGATGCCCTTGGCGTGCTGCTTGAGGTACTGGTACAGCGGGTGGGCGCCGTCGCCGTTGACCTCGAGCTTGGCGAACATCGGGAAGCTCACGCCGTAGTTCGTCGCGCAGAAGGCGCCGATTTCCTCCGCGCTGCCCGGCTCCTGGGCGCCGAACTGGTTGCACGGGAAGCCAAGCACCACCAGGCCGCGGTCCTTGTAGGTCTGATGGAGTTTTTCGAGGCCGGCGTAGTGCGGGGTGAGGCCGCATTGGCTCGCGGTGTTTACGATCAGCAAGACCTTGCCGGTGTATTCGCCGAGCGTGGTGCTGCCTCCGGCGAGGCGTTCGAGCTGGATGTCGTAAAGGGAAGAAGGCATGCGAGGCTCCTCGAGGAAGGGGTCGGGAGTCATTGGAGTCCCGCATGCGCAAAAAGTTTGCCGGGGCCGGGCCGTGGGGGGGCGTACGTCCCGGCGGGTGAGCAAGATTCAGCGCACCACGATCATTTCTCCACGAACGCGCGCTCGATCACGTAGTCGCCGGCCACGCCGATGCGCGGCGACATCGTGAATCCGTGCGCGTCGAGCAGTTCGCAGCAGTCGCGGTTCATGGCCTGGCTGCCGCAGATCATCACCCGGTCGTGCGCCGGGTCGAGCGGCGGCAGACCGATGTCGGCGAACAGGCGGCCGGACTCGATCACATGGGTGATGCGGCCGGTGTTGCGGAATGGCTCGCGCGTCACCGTCGGGTAGTAGATCAGCTGCGCGCGCACCTGCTCGCCGAAGTACTCGCTCTGCGGCAATTCGCGGGTGATGAAATCGGTGTAGGCGAGCTCGGAGGCGAAGCGCACGCCGTGCACCAGCACCACCTTCTCGAAGCGCTCGTAGGTCTCGGGATCCTGGATCACGCTCAGGAAGGGAGCGAGTCCGGTGCCGGTGGCGAGCAGGTAGAGGCGCTTGCCCGGATTGAGATCGTGAAGCACCAGCGTGCCGGTAGGTTTCTTGCTGACCACGATCGGGTCGCCCGGGCGCAGGTGTTGCAGGCGCGAGGTGAGCGGGCCGTCGGGCACCTTGATGCTGAAGAACTCGAGGTGTTCCTCATAGTTGGGGCTGGCGATGCTGTAGGCGCGGGTCAGCGGCTTGCCGTTGACGTCGAGCCCGATCATCACGAACTGGCCGTTCTCGAAACGCAGTCCGGGGTCGCGGGTGGTGCGAAAGCTGAAAAGGGATTCGTTCCAGTGATGGACACTGAGGACGTGTTCGGTGACGAGGCTGCTCATGTTTCGGTTCTCCGCCGGTTCGTGGCGTTGGGTGCAAGGCATTCACGCGATCGCCTTGGGGTGTGGCGATTCTAGGCTGGCTTGCTTAGTGTCAAAGTGGATAATCCTTCTATTACTTAGCGGCTTTATCGATATGCGATTCACTCTCCGCCAGCTTCAGGTCTTTGTCGCCATCGCACGCAGCGAGAACGTCTCGCGTGCCGCCGAGGCGCTCGCGCTGTCGCAGTCGGCCGCGAGTGCGGCGCTCGCCGAGCTCGAGAGCCAGTCCGCACTGCCGCTCTTCGACCGCCATGGCAAGCGCCTGCGCCTCAACGACCAGGGCAGCGTGCTGCTGCCCCATGCGGTCGAGCTGCTCGATCGCGCCGCCGAACTCGAAGGCCTGCTGCGCGGCGAGCACGGTCTGGGGCGGCTGCGCGTGGGCGCCACGCTCACCATCGGCAACTATCTGCTGCCCTTGATCGTGTCCAACTTCCTGCAGGCGCATCCCGAAGCCAGGGTTGCGCTGCAGGTCCGCAACACCGCGACCATCGCCGAGTTGTTGCGGCACCACGAGATCGACCTCGGCCTCGTCGAGGGGCAGGTGGTCGATGCCGAGCTGGAGGTCGAGCCCTGGGTCGAGGACGAGCTTGTGGTGTTCTGTGCGCCCGCTCATCCGCTTGCGACCCGCGGCCGCAGCGGGCCTGGCGTCGAGCTCGAGGAGATCGCGCGGCAGCCCTGGATCCTGCGCGAGCGCGGCTCGGGTACGCGCGAGACCTTCGATCGCGCGCTGCGCCACCTGCCGGGGGGCGTCGTTCCACGGCTGGAGCTCGAGCACACCGAGGCGGTCAAGCGTGCCGTGGAGAGCGGCCTGGGCCTGGGCTGCCTGTCGCGCCTGGCGCTGCGCGACGCCTTCCGGCGTGGCAGCCTGGTGGCGGTGGAGGTGCCGGCGCTCGACCTGCGCCGGCGTTTCAGCTTCGTGTGGCATCGCGGCAAATACCACGGCGCAGCGATGCGCCGCTTCCTCGAAGATTGCCGTGCCTTCACGAGTGGCGCACGCCGCAGCGACGAGATCCCGCTGCCGCCGGTTGCTTGAGCGCCGCCTTCGCGCCTTCCGGCACTCCCACAGAGCCGCCACGCATTCGGATGGCTGTAGGAGCGGCGGCAGCCGCGAACAGGGTGATCCGCCGAACGACGCGCGTCACACCGCCCACCGCCGCCTTCGCGCCTTCCGGCGCTCCTAAGGAACCGCCGCGCGTTCGGACGGCAAGGAGCGGCGGCAGCCGCGAACAGGCGTATCAGGTCGCGCCGCGGCGGCGGAAATCGCGCACGCGGAAGCCGAGTGCGAACAGGGTGGCGAAGTAGGCCAGCGCGCCACCGAGCACGATCAGGGCCAGACGCAGGCCGCGCTCGAGGCCGCCGAGCTCGGTCCAGAGGCTCGCGGGTCCGCTGGCGAACCACAGCACCGCGCCCATCACCACCAGCGCTGCCAGCAGCTTGAGCGCGAACACGCCCCAGCCCGCCTGCGGCACATAAACCTCGCGTCGGCGCAGGCCGCGGTAGAGCAGGGCGGCATTCATGCACGAAGCCAGCCCGATCGACAGTGCGAGGCCCGCATGGCGTAGCGGGAGGATGAAAGCAAGGTTCATCAGCTGGGTGGCGGCGAGCGTGAAGATCGCGATCTTCACTGGCGTGCGGATATCCTGGCGGGCGTAGAAGCCTGGTGCCAGCACCTTCACCAGGATCAGCCCGGTCAGGCCCACGCTGTAGGCGATCAGCGCGCTGCGCGTCTGCATCACGTCGTCGGCCGAGAACGCGCCGTAGTTGAACAGCGTCGCCACCAGCGGCACCGCCAGCATGGCCAGGCCGAGCGCGGCCGGCAGGGTCAGCAGCAGGGTCAGGCGCAGGCCCCAGTCGAGCAGTGAGGAGAACTCCTCGGCCTTGTCGTCGGCGTGCAGCCGGGACAGGCTGGGCAGCAGGATGGTGCCCAGCGCCACGCCGAGCAGGCCGGCGGGAAACTCCATCAGGCGGTCGGCGTAATACAGCCACGACACGCTGCCGCTCTCCAGGAAGGAGGCGAAGATGGTGTTGATCAGGAGCGAGATCTGGCTCACCGACACGCCCAGGATCGCCGGTGCCATCAGCTTCATGACGCGGCGCACGCCGGGGTCGGAAAGGTCGAAGTCGAAGCGCGGCATCATGCCGATCTTCTTCAGCGGGCGGATCTGCAATGCGAGCTGCAGCAGGCCGCCGAGGAACACCGCCCACGCCAGCGCCAGCACCGGCGGATCGAAGTACGGCACCGCGAACAGGGCCATGCCGATGAAGGCGAGATTGAGCAGCACCGGGGTGAAGGCCGGGATCGCGAATCGGCTCCAGGTATTGAGCACGCCGCCGGCGAGCGCGACCAGCGACATGAAGAAAATGTAGGGGAAGGTGATGCGGGTGAGTTCGACGGTGAGCTCGAACTTGCCCGGGTCGCCCGAGAAGCCCGGCGCCGACACGTAGATGATCAGCGGCGCGGCGAGTGCGCCGAGCGCGGCGACCAGCGCGACGATGAGCCCGAGCAGGGTCGCTACCCGGCTCACCAGGGTGTGGGTGGCGGCCTCGCCCTGGCGGTTCTTGTATTCGGCGAGGATGGGCACGAAGGCCTGCGAGAACGCGCCCTCGGCGAACATGCGGCGCAGCAGGTTGGGCAGGCGGAAGGCGACGAAGAAGGCGTCGGTCGCCATGCCGGCGCCGAAGGCGCGCGCGATCACGAGGTCGCGGACGAAGCCCAGGATGCGGGACAGCAGGGTCATGCCGCTGACGGTGGCGAGCGCGCGCAGGAGGTTCATTCGGTCGAGGCGCGCGCCG
>JAKLLJ010000450.1 GCA_023150215.1 Thauera sp.
GGATGGCGGCAAGCATGGTGAGAGCCGGCAGCAACGGTTCGCGGCTTCCGCCGCTCCTACATGCCCCCCGGGCGCGGCCGCCTCCTGCTCCGCGCCCCGTGCCGTGGCGAAGAGTTCGCGGCTTCCGCCGCTCCTTGTACATGACTCCGGGGCGCGGCGGTGTCGTGTAGGAGCGGCGGAAGCCGCGAACTTCTCACGACCACCCACCCCATCACCGCGTCCGAACTGCTCACGGCCGCCCGCCCCCATCGACGCTCTCAAAGCCCCCTAACCCACTCATCGACGCCATGACCCCAGCCCTTCAACGCCTGGTCGAATCCGCCGCCTTCCAGCGCTTCATCGTCGTGGTGATCGTGATCAACGCGATCACCCTCGGCCTCGAAACCTCCGCCACCGCCATGGCACAGGCGGGCGGCCTCTTGCTCGCGCTCGACCGCGCCGCGCTCGTGGTGTTCGTGGTCGAGCTCGCGCTCAAGCTCTTCGTCTACCGCCTGCGCTTCTTCCGCAGCGGCTGGAACGTGTTCGACTTCACCATCGTCG
>JAKLLJ010000451.1:0-243 GCA_023150215.1 Thauera sp.
ATCCCGCCTGCGCGCCCGCCACAACCCCATCGGGGTGCTCATGCTCACCGCCCGCGACGCCCTCAACGAACGCGTGCGCGGCCTCAACCTGGGCGCCGACGACTACCTCACCAAGCCCTTCGCCGCGGTCGAGCTGCTCGCCCGGGTCGGCGCCCTGGCCCGCCGCAGCCGCGGCCAGAGCGGCCTGCGCCGCGAGTTCGGCCCCCTATCGATCGACGACGAGGCCCACCGCGCCTGGCTCCA
>JAKLLJ010000451.1:253-540 GCA_023150215.1 Thauera sp.
GACCAGGACATGAGCGTCAACGCCGTCGAGGTGTATGTGTCGCGCCTGCGCACCAAACTCGAGCCGGCCGGCATCCGCATCCGTACCATACGCGGTCTCGGCTACATGCTCGAAGACCTGCCCCATGACGCGAAGCCTGCGTAAGTCCCTGCTCCTCTGGCTGCTGCTGCCCACCGCGCTGGCCCTTCTCACCTTCCTGCCGCTGGCCTACCACCTGGTGCACCGGCCGGCCATGGAAGCCCTCGACCAGGCCCTCGCCGACGCCAGCCTGGCCCTCGTCCCGCATC
>JAKLLJ010000452.1 GCA_023150215.1 Thauera sp.
CACCGGAGAGGGTCTTGAACGCCGGCTGGCTGTCGTCGTCACTGCCGCCGCAGGCCTGGAGAAAGGCGAGGGAAAGAAGGGGAATCAGGATTTTGATCTTCATGGAATGGGTCCGATCGAGGTGGGAGAGCGCTGCTTGCAAGGGTGATATGTCCCGACCAATCTATCTCCCCGGAATTAAGGGCACGTGAACGCCCCGTGACGGCATCTGCCCGACGAAGCGAAAGCGCACCCGGCAGCCTGCGTCACGGCAATCGCGGAATTGATCCGCCCACCCGCGCGTGGCTGTGGCAAGCTGCGGGCCGTTTCCGTGTTTGCCGCGTACCGCAGCCATGACCAACCCCCTCGCCCTCCCCCGCCCGCCGATCCGCGCGACGATCCTCACCGGCTTCCTCGGCGCCGGCAAGACGACGCTGCTCAACCGTTACCTCGCCACCCAGCCCAGCCGCCGCGTGGCGGTGCTGGAGAACGAGTTCGGCGCGGTGGGCATCGACGGCGGGCTGATCGCCGGCTCGCCTGCGGTCGAGGTGGTGGA
>JAKLLJ010000453.1 GCA_023150215.1 Thauera sp.
CACGCCGAGGAGCAGCTTGCCGGATTCGAGGATGCTCGAGAACAGCCGGCCGGCGGGGTCGTGGGGATGGTCGCGCAGGCCGATGCGGGCGAAGCCGAGCACGCCGTTGAGCGGGGTGCGGATCTCGTGGCTCATGTTGGCGAGGAACTCGCTCTTGATGCGGGCCAGCCGTTCGGCGGCGAGGCGGGCTTCTTCGCGGGCCTCCTCGAGGGCGCGCCTTTCGGTGACGTCCATGAAGCTGACCACCGCGCCGATGATGCGGCCGTCGCGGACCATCGGGTGGGTGGAGTAGATCACCGGCACCGCATGGCCGTCGGCGTGCCAGTACACCTCGTCGGTCACCGTCATCACCCCGCCGTGGTGGAGGGTCTGGTTGGTGGGGCAGTCGCACAGCGGGTAGGTGCTGCCGTCGGGGCGGCTGTGGTGGATCAGCGGGTGGATCTGGCGGCCCACGACGGACTCCGGCGTGAGCCCGAGCATGCGGCAGGCGGCGGGATTGATGAAGGTGACGCGCCCCTGTTTGTCGACGCC
>JAKLLJ010000454.1 GCA_023150215.1 Thauera sp.
GAGGCGGTCGCCAAAGAAGTGGCGGAACAGCGGATCATCGGCAAACGGGTGGCGCTGGGTCTTGACTTCCTTGCTGGTGAATATATGCACCACGGAGGGAAGGGCCGCGCGTGCGGCTTCGGCGTAAGAGCTGGGTGCCTTGGCGGGAGGGGTGGCTCCGGGGGCGACGGCCTCCTGGATCGTGATGGCAGGCGGAGTCTTGCGCTCCCCGAGCCAGTCGGGGCGGAGGGTGGTGACGACGAACAGGATCGCCACCGATACCGTGACGGTTTGAGCAAAGATCATCCACAGCCGATGCATCGTAGAATCCGCCACCGAGAGCGCCGTTGCGCGCGTTGAATTGATGCAGGTTGAAAGGGAAACGGTCATGGAACGAACCGAATTGCAGCGCTATCTCGATACTCTGCTCGAGGTGGCGCGCTTCAAGGATTATTGCCCAAACGGCCTGCAGGTGGAAGGACGGGCGCAGGTGAGGCGGATCGTCTGTGGGGTGACCGCCAGCCAGGCGCTACTGGACGCCGCGGTGGCG
>JAKLLJ010000455.1 GCA_023150215.1 Thauera sp.
AGCAGCAGCAGCGCACCGCGGCTGTCGCGCCGCTCGCTGGCAGACAATGCATGCGCGAGGCGGTCGAGCATCAGGCGGCGGTTGGGCAGGCCGGTCAGCGGGTCGTAGTAGGCGAGCGCATGAATCCGCTGCTCGGCGGCGCGCAGTTCTTCGACCTGGGTTTTCAGGCGCTCCGCTTGCTCGTCGATGGCAAGCTGGTTGCGTGCGAGCGTGGCCCGCATCGTCTCGAGCGCATCGCCAAGCTCGCGGATCTCGGCGATGCGTGTGTCGGCGCTCACCGGCGTGGAAAAGTCCAGGGTCCCGATGCGCTTGCCGAGTGTCGCGAGCGTTTCCAGCGGGGTGGCGATGCGGCGCGCCTCGCGGCGGGCGATCAGGCTGGCGAGCGCCAGCAGGGTGGCGAGGGCGGCGGCGGTACCGAGCGCGATCCATGGCCACTCGGGGGCGAAGTCGGCGGCCGGGGCGAGGATCACGATCCACAGCGTCTGCGCTTCCACAGGGTAGGCATGGACGGCCGCCAGCCAGTC
>JAKLLJ010000456.1 GCA_023150215.1 Thauera sp.
GTTGTACAAGCAGGTGTCGCCCTTCGAGGCCCGCAAGCTGGGGGCGGCGCTGGTGTCGCGCAACATCGCCCGCGCCATCGAGACGCATTTTCTCAGCAAGCCGAAGGGCTGGAAACCGCTGATCTACTGCTGGCGCGGCGGCCAGCGCAGCGGCGCGATGACCATTGTGCTGCGTCAGGTGGGCTGGGGCGCCCAGCGGCTGGAGGGCGGCTACAAGGTTTTCCGTCAGCGGGTGCTCGACGACCTGGAAAACCTGCCGGCCACGCTGGGCTTCCGCGTGCTGTGCGGGCCCACCGGCAGCGCCAAGACCGCGCTGCTCGCAAGCCTTGCCGAAGCCGGCGGGCAGGTGCTGGATCTGGAAAATCTGGCCAGCCACCGGGGCTCGGTGCTGGGTGGTGAGGCGAGCGTGCCGCAGCCGGGCCAGAAGGCTTTCGAGACGCGCCTGTGGGCGGTGCTGCGCAAGCTCGATCCGGCGCAGCCGGTGTGGACCGAATCCGAGAGCCGGCGCATCGGCCGCCTGCAT
>JAKLLJ010000457.1 GCA_023150215.1 Thauera sp.
GTTGGTCTTGACAGTTCCAAAGGAGGCTGCCTTCGTCAAGGCATGTCCCTGGACGGAGACGAACCCCGATTGAAGGGCCTGCCGGACGACCGACTCGATGCCGAGGGAGAAGCCACCAACCGCGCCGGACATGACGCCAGTGTCGAGCAGGTTCATCCAGACCGCTGCGCTCTTCGCGATGTAGCGGCCTCTAACGAACATCGACTGGACGGCCTGCATGGCGGACTTGATGAATGGCGGAACCTTGCCGCCCGACCCCTTGACCTTCTTCTCCACCTCTGTTGACTCGTCAAGAGCGCGCCCGAGCGACCGACCGATCTGGCGCTGGACGTTGTTCGGCATGTAACGGGTGCTCTTGACGGACCCGGCGACCTTGGCGGCCTCGTCGAGCGCGTCGTAGTTGAACCCGAACTCCGCGAACATCCGAAGGCCAGCCGCGTATTCCTGCGGCGTCGTGAACCCGCCGTTGAGGAAATTGCGGAAAGCCTTGCGCTCCTCGCCGCCGAACGTCATGCCGATGTC
>JAKLLJ010000458.1 GCA_023150215.1 Thauera sp.
GCCGGCGGTCACGCCGACCGACGTGGCGCCGGCGAGCCACTGGGGGTTCAGCATGGTGGCGTCGTCGATCAGGTAGCTCGGCACGCCCATCTCGTGGCCGATCTCGCGCAGGCGGTTCGAGTTCGAGCTGTTGCGCGCGCCGACCACCAGCAGCACGTCGACCTCGCCGGCGAGCTCGCGCACGGCGGCCTGGCGGTTCTGCGTGGCGTAGCAGATATCCTTCACGTCCGGCCCGACCACCGCGGGGAAGCGGCGCTTCAGCGCCTCGATCACGTCGCGCGTGTCGTCGACGCTGAGCGTGGTCTGGGTGATGTAGGCGAGCTTGTTGCGGTCGCGCACCTCGAGCTTCTCGACGTCCTTGGCGGTCGACACCAGGCGGCAGCCGCCGGGGATGCGGCCCATCGTGCCTTCGACCTCGGGATGGCCGGCATGGCCGATCAGGATGACCTCGTAGCCCTTCTCGGCATAGCGCTGGCCCTCCTTGTGCACCTTCGAGACCAGCGGGCAGGTCGCGTCGATC
>JAKLLJ010000459.1 GCA_023150215.1 Thauera sp.
GTGGGGCATGCTGGCCGATCGCCTGGGCGTGCGTGTGCCGATCGTGCGCCTGTCGGCGCTGCTGTCGATGCTGGGTTTTGCCGGCTTCCTGTTGAGCGATGCCTACGCCTCGCTTTTTGCCAGCATGGCTTTCCTGGCCTTCTTCTGGAGCGCCGCGCTGCCCCTCGTCGAGACGCTCACCTTCGCCCACCTGGACGGGCAGGCCGGGCGCTACGGCAACATCCGGGTGTGGGGTTCGGTGGGCTTCATCCTGGCCGTGCTGGGGCTGGGCTATCTCCTCGATGAGTTGCCGATTCGTGCCGTGCTGTGGGTGACCCTCGCCACCCTCGGCGGGATCCTGGCCTGCGCGATGGTGATTCCCGAGGCGCGGCGCCCGGTGCATGCGTCGCCGCATCGGCCCCTCGACACAATCCTGCGCCGGCCCGAGGTACGTTCGCTGCTGCTCGCCTGCTTCTTCATGTCGGCGGCCCACGGGGCGCTGTATGTCTTTTATTCGCTGCACCTCGTCGAGCACGGCTAC
>JAKLLJ010000045.1 GCA_023150215.1 Thauera sp.
GGAGCCGCCGCGGTCAGGCGCCCTGTAGGAGCGGCGGAAGCCGCGAACCTCCCCCTCCCCCCGCTTCAATCTGCCGCCCGCATTCGGCGACCTACCGTGAACGCTCGCCGGCACCGACGGTACATCGACATCAGCCCGCGGCGATCCGCCGCGCAAAGGCTTCGACCTGCGCCCAGTCGGTGAAGTCGGTGACCGAGCGCGGGTCGGTGGGGCCGCCGGTGATCCACATGATCAGGCGGATCATGTTGCGGTCGAAGAAGCCGTAGCGCGGGTATTCGATCTTGCCGCCGAAGATCTCCACCTGTTGCGGCTTCCAGCCGATCTGGCCGAGGAACTTGCGCACGTAGGGGTTGGTGTCGGCCTGGCGCTTGTGGGGCTTGCGGCCGACCGCATTGACCGAGAAGAAGGCGTTCGGCCGCGCTTCGATTTCCGCATGGTGGCGGTCGATGAAGGCCTTCACCGCGGGGCGGTGGCGGCCGTAGCGGATGCTGGCGCCGATCACGACGCGGTCGCAGGCCTGCAGCTGTTCGGCAGTGGTCGATTCCACCTCGGCGAGCTCGACCTCGTGCCCGGCCGCGCGCGCAATGTCTGCGATGCATGCGCATATCTCGCGCGTATGGCCGTCGATGCTGGAATACACGATCAGCAGTCGCATGGTCGCTGCCCCCGAGCCATTCTCCGTCGGGCAATCAGTTGCCGGTGACGATGCCCTCGACCACCTTCTTGCCCTCGGAATACAGCGCCACCTGGCCGTCCTCGAGCTCGACGTTCATGCAGCCGGTGTTGCCCTTGAGCTTGCCGTCCAGCCATTCGCGACAGTAGCGGGCCTGGTCATCGACCCACCAGCGCGCCTTGGCGCCGGTCGTGTCGGTGAGGGTGCCGTCGCTGCCGAACTTGAGCGTGTACGCGGCTTCGGTGCGCAGATACACACCGATGAAGGTGGCGCCGGTCAGCAGCTTTTCGACCTCGGCCTTGTCGGTGATGAACTTCTGCGCCAAGGCACCGCTGGACGCGGTGGCAAGAGCGAGGGCGGCGAGGAGGGTGCGTGCAGTTTTCTGCATCGAAGTCTTCCTTGTTAAGGACTGTTTGCGGTTGGTATTCAGGGGGAAAGCAAGCGAAGAGGCTCAGCCGCGCACGCCGAGCCTGCCGACGAGGCCGCGCAGGGCTTCATGCAGATCGGCGGGCATCACCACGAGCTTCGAGTTGTCCGATTCGCCGAGCTTCTCGAGCGCGGCGATGTATTTCTCGCCGAGCAGGTACATCATCGGCCCGGTCTGGTCGCCGATGCCCGCCGACACGCGGCGGATCGATTCGGCCGAGGCCTCGGCGAGCATCACCTGCGCATTGGCGTCGCGCTTGGCCGATTCGAGGCGCGCCTCGGCCTCGAGGATGGCGGCCTGCTTGGCCCCCTCGGCTTTGGTCACTGCGGCCTTGCGCTCACGCTCGGCAGCCGCCTGCAGTTCCATCGCGCGTTGCATGGATTGCGAGGGCTTGATGTCCTGGATCTCGACCGACTTCACGGTCAGGCCCCAGTCCACCGCCTCGTCGGCAATGCTCTCGCGCAGCCGCGCCTTGATCTTGTCGCGCGAGGACAACGCCTCGTCGAGCTCCATCTCGCCGACGATCGAGCGCAAGGTGGTCATGATCAGGTTGCGGATCGCCTCGGAGAAATCGGTCACCCCATACACCGCCTTGACCGGGTCGGTGACCTTCACGAAGGCGATTGCATTGGTCAGGATCACCGCATTGTCGCGGGTGATCACTTCCTGTTCCTGCACGTCGAGGATGATGTCCTTGGTCACCAGCTTGTAGGCGACGCGATCGAGATAGGGAATCAGGATGTTGAGCCCGGGGCGCAGCGTGGCGTGGTACTTGCCCAGGCGTTCGACCACCCATTCCTCGCCCTGCGCAACCAGGCGCACGCCCTTGGCGATGGTGATGACGACGAAGATCAATACGGCAATTGCGATGGCCAGGCCTTCGGATGCGAACACGTTGTTTTCCTTGATTGATCAGGCTTTCGCCACCTTGACGTAGCTACCCTCGACGCTGACGACACGCACCCGCTCACCGGCGGCGATCGCGGTCTCGGCCACGCACGCCCACTCATCGGCGCCCAGCACCGGGCGCTGGAAACGCACCTTGCCGCGCTCGAACGGGGCCACCGCACTCACCAGCAGGCCGACTTCGCCAATCACCTCGCCCGCTGCAGTGCCGATCAGGGTCTTGAAGCGGGACCGGCGCGCCACGCTGAACCACAGCACCGTCATCGCCATCGACGCGATCACCCAGGTCGCGATCTGCGACGCCAGCACCATGTCCGGCACCGCAAGGAGCACGAGCCCGGTCAGCATCGCGCCGAGCCCGAACCAGATGATGAAGAAGGAAGGCACGGCGAGCTCGAGCAACACCAGTGCAAGGCCGGCGATCTCCCAATGCCACCATTCGAGAATCATCGAAGTGTCCATGGCCAGACTTTAACGCAGCTCAGCCGCGCGGTGGATCACAGGGTTCGATGCGCCCACCCGCCGGTGAGCATGGAGCGGTGGGAAAACTGTGGTCAAGGCAGGCATCGAATTGTGGATAAGTCGACGAGCGCGCGAAACCGGGATTTCCATCAACAAAGCATCCTTTGCTTCCACGGTCGTCACACACTGTTTTATGAAGTGGACAAGATCATGTTTCATATGAATTTTAGTGTGTTATCCACAGAATCTGTCGGTACATGATCTTTATGATCTTTTAAATCTTTAAATACTGTGTACACCAAGAAGCTGCCGCCCTTGCGGGCAAGGGCGGCAGTGAGGAACGATGAGAATCGCGTGTGTAGGAGCGCCGGAAGGCGCGAACGCTGCGGTTGGGTCGATCCGCACGCCGTTTATCGAAATGCCGTGTTCGCGCCTTCCGGCGCTCCTACATCAAGACCTGCACTGGAGTCAGAAGGGCGGGTCGTCAGCAGCAACGGTCTGCACGCCCGGCTTCTCGGCCTGCAGGCGCGGCAGTTCGGCACTCACGGCGCTGGTTTGTGCCGGCGTGCCTGCCAGCTCGCCGCCGAGCGCGGCGACGACTGCCGGCAGCAGGTGGGCAAGCTCACCGGTCATCAGGGCGAATTCGGCGTTGAACAGCGCCTCGGCATCGTCCTTGTCACCCTCGCCAACCTGGTCGCGCACGATGTCGAGAAAGTCGAGACGCTTGATCTCGAGCTTTTCGGTGAGCACGAAGCTGATGCGGTCATCGAAGGTCAGCGCCAACCGGGTCGGCAGCTTGCCGGCCTCAAGGTGACCCTTGACCTCGTCGCCCTCGAGCGGGTGACGCACATAGCGCACCGCGGCCTTGTCCTCGGCCACCGAGCGCAGCTCGCAGTCCTGGTCGATCGTGAACCCCTCTGGCGCCTCGCCACCGGCCAGCCAGCCGGCCATCGCGGAGGTCGGTGACAGCTCGGTACGCAGCAGGGTCAGCGGCAGGCTGTCGAGCGTGTGGCGCAGCTGCTCGAGCACATCCTCGGCCTTGCTCTGGCTGCCGGCATCGATCACCAGCCAGCCGTTGACCGGATCGATCCAGGCGAACATGCGGCGGCGGCGAGTGAACGCGCGCGGCAGCAGCTCCTGTGTGACCTGGTCGCGCAAGTCCTTCAGCTGCTTGCGGCCGAGCTTGTAGCCCTGCTGCTCGGCGAGCTCCTCGGCACGCTCGTCGGCCTCCTGCTTGACCACCGCCGAAGGCAGCAGGCGGTGCTCGAAGCCGAGGCAGATCAGGAACTGGCCGCCGACCGCATGCACCAGCACCTCGTTGCCGAGCGGCGACAGCCAGCCGCGGCTCTCCATGTCCTGGCTGCCGCAGGGGTGGAAGGGCTTCTTCGCGAGCTGTTCCTCGAGGCGCTCGGCGCTCATGTCCCAAAGAGCGGGAAGGCGATAGACCTGCAGATTCTTGAACCACATGTCGGGGATGTTTCCTGTAGATGAAGTTGAAGGGCGAAAGCGGATACAGCGCGCAACAGTGTTGCGTGCCTGCACGCACCAACGGCTTCGCCGAGCCACGATGCGTTGGCATCGGCCCGCACGAAGGAGAAACGAAAGCTCAGCGTGGAATCACTGCACCAGCCCGCCGGACTCGGCGATCATGCGGATCACGCGCACGGTGTCGACGTCGGACTGGTGGTAGGCCGAACGCACGAACTCCGCGTAGCGGCCATCCTCGCCGCCCTCGGGCAGCGAGGTGCGGTAGGCGAAGCGCAGGAACAGCGCGCCGGGCTCGGGCTCCTCGATTGTGATCGTCAGGCTGCCGCCGGCGTGTTGTTCGTTGGCTTCCGATTCGAAGCGGATCCAACGCAACGCCTCGAAAGTGACGCAATCGCGGATCACCGCGTTGCCGAAGTGCAGGTCGCGCACCAGCCGACCCGCGCTGCGCTCGATGATGCGGCAAGCTTCCAAGCCAGGCAGGAAGGCACGTGCATCCTCGGCACGGCAAAGCAGGCCGAACCACAGCTCTTCGCGTGAAAGCCGGGTCAGCAGGGGATTGGCGAGATCATTGACCTCGATCAGGTGTTCGAATTTCAAAGCTATCTCCTGAACGGGCAGGGCGGCAGTTTACCCGCTCGCACCGCGGGCCGGGATACCATGCGCCCCATGCAACTCGAACGCCTCCTCCATGCCCAGGGTTTCGGCAGCCGCAAGGAATGCCGCGCCCTCATCCGTGCCGGCTACGTCAGCGTCGCCGGCGAATCCTGTGACGATCCCAATGCGGATTTCGACCCCGGCAGCCGGGATGGTTCGCCCGGAATCGCCTTCTCGGTCGGCGACGAGCCTTGGCATTTTCGTGCCCAGTCCTACGTGGTACTGCACAAGCCTGCGGGCTATGAATGCTCGCAAAAGCCGACCTTCCATCCGTCGGTATTCACGCTGATGCCGCCTCAACTGCTGAACCGCGGCGTGCAGTGCGTCGGGCGCCTCGACCAGGACACCACCGGGCTGCTGCTGCTGTCCGATGACGGCCAGTTCATTCACCAATGGAGCTCGGGCAAGAAGCGCACGCCCAAGGTCTACGAAGTCACGCTCAAGCACGCGGTGGAGCCTGAATTCGCCGACCGGCTGGTGGCAGGTGTCGAACTCCACGATGAACCTGCCCCGATCGCAGCCGCCGCCTGTGAGCTCACCAGCCCGACCACGCTGCGGCTGACGATCTGCGAAGGCAAGTACCACCAGGTCAAGCGCATGGTCGGCGCCGCGGGCAACCGCGTCGAAGTGCTGCACCGCTGCCGCGTCGGCGGGCTCGACCTGCCGACCGAACTCGCACCCGGTCAGTGGCGTTGGCTCGAGGCGGAAGACCTTGCCCGCTTGGCCGACTACGCCGACCCTGAAGCCTGAGCGCCACCACGCCGACTGGATGCAAAGCTGTAGGAGCACCGGAAGGCGCGAACGCAGCGGCGGCCATGGCGGTGCGCGGCGGGTGCGGCAAGGCCCGCTTCGCGGCTGCCGCCGCTCCTACAGAAAAGCGTCATGCAGCGGTGGGGCTGTTGCGGGGGAGGTTCGCCTGCAGGAGCGGCTGAAGGCGCGAATGCGGCGTCGGTCGTCGTCACCCGCGTTGGTTGCTGCGCGGCCTGGTTCGCGGCTTCCGTCGCTCCTACCGATTCGGGTGCGGTGGTTTTGTAGGAGCGCCGGCAGGCGCGAACACCGCGGTCCTGTAAGCGGCGCTCAGAAGCGCATCTCGAGGTTCACACCGAGCCCCCATGCGCGGTCGCGCTCGCGGTCTTCGCGCTGTGGCCAGTAGTGGCCGACGATTAACTCGCCGATCAGCCAGTCGCGATAGACGGGCTGGGTCCATTTCATCCGCACGCCGTATTCATCGACGTTCTCCTGCGCGCCGGTCTCGCCGGTGACGACCATTTCCCCGGACAGCATGCGGTCGTCGCCGAAGCGGCGGAACAGTCCAAGGCTGCTGCCCCAGGCGAAGTCGTCGGTGTTCTCCGAGATCGTCGTCGCATTCTGCCAATGCAGCGAGAGCGTTGGCGTGAAGGCATGTTCGTAATCGAGCGCGGTGGTCGAACCGAACTTGTCCTTGTTGTTCCAGAAGATCGTCTCGCGGAATTCGATGCGGTCCTGCGCTCCCAGCGCCCACTGCTTGCGATAGCGCACCTGGGTGTAGAACTTCAGCCCGCCACGCACACCGACCCTAAAATCGAGGTTTTCGCGCAAGGCCAGGCCCAGGCCTGCGAAACCGGTCTGATCTTCCCGCCGACGCTCCTCGAGCAGGAGCTGTTCACGGGTGAAGGTTTCGGACTGGTCGGTCAGCAACTCGCGTTCGTTTTGCCGACCGATGAAGACGTAGGCCTTGTCGCGCAGGTTGGGCAGATCGAAACGGGCGCGGAAACGCACGTTCGTGCTCCACCCATCATCCTGTCGCCACAGGTTGCGCAGCCCGAGCCGGCCGTTGGTCACTTGGCCGCCTTCCTCGAAAGGTCGATCGCCAAACCAGTCGTTGACCGATTCACCCAACCATAGCGAGAAGTCACGCACCTGGCGGCGGCTCTCTTCGAGCAATCCGTCCTGCTGGGCGGCTTCCGGCGAAACGGTGTTCTCCGCCGCCTGCACGGCGTTGAAGGCCGGCAGCATGAGGATAAGGGCCAGCGGAAAGGCACGACGTCTTTGCATGGGGGGTTCCTGTCGAGCAGCATTGAAGGCGGCGTGGCGATCAGGAATGCCATGCCTTGCCTGTCCGAATCTTGCAGGCACAAGGCGGGTACGCGCAAGTTTGCGGGCCATGCCGTGGCATGCAGCAGCTGGTGGATATGGCTGCGCAAGGTTTGTTCTTATGTTTTCTATTGATTTAAATAACAAAGAAGTTAACAGTGCCCATTTTTCTGTGGATAAGTACTGCGAGGCCTTGCCTGATGTGCCTTTGGACTCACGAACAACGCGTTGATAAGGCCTGTTCACCACTGTGTGTGCATTGTTGAGGCTTTTCGCGTCCTTGCCGAAAACCGGTCTTGTTCACATGCTCTCCCCTGATTCTGCCCAGGATTGTTCATCCGCATGTCCATGTTCGTGACCGCTGCCCGCCCGCGCTGGGAAATTTTCTGCCAGGTTGTGGATAACTTTGGGGATATCGGCGTGTGCTGGCGCTTGGCGCGCGATCTGGCTCGGCGCGACACGGGGCAGGTGCGCTTGTGGGTGGACGACTGGGGCGCGCTTGAGCGCATCTGTCCGGCGGTGGCGCAGCTCGATGCGGCGACCGGCTGCACGGTCGATGGGGTGGTGCTGCGGCGCTGGGACGCAGCGTTTGCGGCCTCGACACCGGGGAAGGTGGTCATCGAGGCCTTTGCCTGCGAGTTGCCAGCGGCGCAGCTCGAGGCGATGGCGGCGCAGTGGCCGCCACCGGTGTGGATCAATCTCGAATACCTGTCCGCAGAGGATTGGGTGGCAGGCTGTCATGCGATGGCTTCGCCGCATCCGCGCCTGCCCCTGGTCAAGCACTTCTTTTTTCCCGGCTTCGACGAGGGCACCGGCGGCCTGCTGCGCGAGCTCGACCTGCTGGCGCGGCGCGACGCCTTTGTCGCGCGTCCGGAGGGTCTTGCCGCGTGGCTGGCAGCGCGCGGCATCTATGGCGGCGGCGACGCGCTGCGGGTGTCGCTGTTCGCTTACGAGCAGCCGGAGCTGCCCGCCCTGTTCGAATGCTGGCGCCACGGTGCGCGCGACCTGCTGGTGCTGGTGCCCGAGTCGCGGGTGCTCGGCGACGTCGCGCGCGCACTCGATCGCGGTGCGCTAAAGGCGGGGGATCGTGTCGAACGCGGCCGTCTCGCGGTGCAGGTGCTGCCCTTCACCGACCAGATCGGCTACGACGAGTTGTTGTGGGCGTGCGACCTGAATTTCGTGCGCGGTGAGGATTCCTTCGTGCGTGCGCAGTGGGCGGCGCGACCCTTCGTGTGGCAGATCTACCCGCAGTCGCAGGCGGCGCACCACGACAAGCTCGACGCCTTTCTCGCGCGCTACCTGCACGGCGTGTCCGATCCCGCGGCACAGGCCCTCGCCGGCTTCTGGCGGGCCTGGAATGCCTGCGCGCACGACGCTGACGGTGTCGCTGCGGCCTGGCCAGCGTTCGCTGCGGCGCTGCCCGCGCTGTCTGCCCATGCGCAGCACTGGTGCACGCAGCAGGCCGCGCGCGCCGACCTGGCGACCACCTTGACAGAATTCTGTTTCCACAGCCCACACGCCGCGCGGTAGAATCGCGCGCCAAATTTTCAAGGACATGCGGCCACGCGTCGCGTCGATCACTTCAGGGAACAGCATGAAAACCGCTCAGGAACTCCGCTCCGGCAACGTCATCATGGTCGGCAGCGACCCGCTGGTGGTGCAGAAGGCCGAATACAACAAGTCCGGCCGCAACTCCGCAGTCGTCAAGATGAAGTTCAAGAACCTGCTTACCGGCGCGCCGTCGGAATCGGTGTACAAGGCCGACGACAAGTTCGAGATGGTCGTGCTCGATCACAAGGAAGTGACCTTCTCCTACTTCGCCGATCCGATGTACGTGTTCATGGACGCCGACTACGAGCAGTACGAAGTCGAAGCGGACAACATGACCGACGCCCTCAAGTACCTCGAGGACGGCCTGCAGTGCGAGGTGGTGTTCTACAACGGCAAGGCGATCTCGGTCGAACTGCCCAACAGCGTGGTGCGCGAGGTCGTGTACACCGAACCCGCGGTCAAGGGCGACACCTCGGGCAAGGTCATGAAGCCGGCCAAGATCAGCACCGGCTTCGAGCTTCCCGTGCCGGCCTTCGTCGAGATCGGCGACAAGATCGAGATCGACACCCGCACCGACGAATACAAGAACCGCGTCAAGTAAGACGCGCGTTCCAGCGTTCGATCGAATGGGCCCGCAAGGGCCCATTTGCTTTCCGGATGTTGCAGTGTGCAATCCAGGCGTTGTTTTCCGTGTCGGATCCCGTAACCTGAAGCCCTGAACCCGCGCTTCCCACGCACTTCTCGTCTTTTCCCCCGAATCCATGAAAGCACTGCTTCCTCTCATCTCCGTCCTTGGCCTGAGCCTGCTTGCGGCGTGTTCGCCCCCACCGGCGGAGAAGGAAGCACCGAAAGCCGTCGACACGCCGCCGGCTGCGGAGCAATCGAGACAGGACGCCAGGGCGGCGGGCCAGGAAGCGGCGGCAGCCGCGCGCGAAGCCGCGCAAATGGCGGGGGAGGCGGCAAGGAAGCTCGGTGAGGCCGGTGCCGCTGCTGCCCAGGCCGTGGTCGAAACGACCGAGCAGAAGGTGCGTGATGGCGTCGAAGCCGCCGCCGCTGCCGGCAACGAGGCCAGTGTGCGCGATGCCAGGGAGGCTGCCGAGCAGGCGGCGCACCGTATCGTCGAAGCCACGCGCGATGCAGCGCAGCGACTGAAGGAAGTGGGCAAGGGCGCGATCGAGAGCGTGCGTCCGAAGACGGATACGGCGGCGGACAGTGCCGAGCAGCCGCCGGCACCGGTCGAGGAGCGCGCTCCGGAAAGGCCGCCCGAGGTTGAGGTGGCGCGCTGAGGCTGGATGGGTAGGCTGGCATTTTTTCGCCATGACCGACTCAGCCCCCCCACGCCCGCCATCGGCCACCCGCGCCATCGTCGGCCAGTTGTTGCACCACGCCTGGCCGATCCTGATCGCGCAGCTGCTGGCGATGACCATGATGGTCGCCGACACTGTGATTGCGGGCCGCTATGGCACCGCAGATCTGGCCGGGGTGGCGATCGGCAGCAGCTATTACATCTCGGTGGTGATGCTGCTCACCGGCACGCTGCAGGCGGTGGCGCCGACCGTTGCCCACCACGTCGGCGCCCGTCGCGAGGACGCGATCGGCCCGACGCTGCAGCAGGGTTTCTGGCTCGCGCTGCTGCTTGCGGTGCCCGGACTCTTGCTGCTGCTTTCGCCGGGCCATCTTCTCGAACTGGCCGATGTGCCGGCCGATGTCGCCGCGAAGGCGACCGACTACCTGGCGGCCACCGCGATCGGTCTGCCGGCGGTGCTGTTCTACCGCACCTTTTACGCCTTCAATAATGCGGTGGGCCGACCGCGCGTGCTGATGACGATCAGCGCGATCGCCACCTCGGTGCACGTCCCCCTTGCGTGGGCGCTGACCAATGGCCAGCTTGGCTTTGCAGCGCTCGGCGGCACGGGCTGCGGGGTGTCGACCGCGCTGGTCAACTGGCTCGCCTGCGCCTGCGGCCTCGCCTACCTGGTGCTCAACCAGGCCTACCGGCCGTACCGCATCTTTCACGGCTGGCAGCCGCCGCAGACGAAGGCGCTCGCGCAACTGCTGCGCCTTGGCCTGCCGATGGGCTTGTCCACCTTCATCGACATCAGCTCCTTCACCCTGATCGCCATCATGGCCGCCCGCCTCGGTACCGAGACGGTGGCCGGGCATCGCGTCATCGCCAACTACACCGGCATGATCTACATGCTGCCGTTTTCGCTGTCGATCGCCACCATGGTGTTGGTCGGCCAGTCCGCCGGTGCGCAGGACTGGCGGCGCGCACGCCGCATTGCACGGCTCGGCTTGAGCCTGGCGCTTGGTTTCGCGCTGCTGATCGGGGTGTTGCTGTGGATGCTGCGCGAGCCGCTGGTGTCGTTCTCGACCGCCGACCCGGCGGTGCAGGCGATCGCGCTCGGCCTCGTCGTCTATCTGCTGCTTTACCAGTGCTTCGACGGCCTGCAGACCGTCGCCGCGCACGCCCTGCGCGGCTACAAGGTCACCCTGCTGCCGATGGTGGTGCACACTTTCTGCTTCTGGGGTATCGGCCTCACTGGCGGCTACTGGCTGAGCTTCCATGCCCCATGGCGCGCCGCCGCGCCCTCGGTGGCCGGGTTCTGGGAAGGCTGTGTGCTGGCCACGATCGCCGCCACCGCGCTGTTTGGCACCATGCTGCGCGCGGTGGCGCGGCGACATGTGCGCGAAGCTGTGGACAGCGCGTAGCGGCGGCAGCCCGACCGAGCTTGGCGGCGCGAGCAATTGCGTGCGCGGGTGTTCGCGCCTGCCGGCGCTCCTACAGGGTGGGCAGGGAAGCGTGGGGGGCTTTACGGCGCCCGTGCTTCCTGTAGGAGCGCCGGCAGGCGCGAACACAGCGCTTGTCGGTCACCCCGTGAATCGCATGCCAATGCATGCGCATGCGTCCTCAGTCCGTGCCGCGACGCCACACCGCAGCGAGCGCCCTGAGCTTGTTCCACGTCGACAGGCGCTCGTCCGACACGGCGTCGAGAAAATCCGACAGGCGCTTGGACTTGACCATCGTGTACAGCGTCAGTGTCGTCGACACCACGAACACGAGTGCGAAATACCCCAGGCGCTCAGCCAGCGGCGACTCCGCCTCGGCGAGCAGGTTCATCCCCAGGAAGCCGGTGGTGATGGTGCCGATGAGGCCGAAGATCGTCACCACGGTCAGACGCACCACGGTGTTGGCCTGGCGGCGCAGGCTGTCGGCGTCGAGGTAGCCGTTCATGTCGGCGGTACGTTCCTTGACCTCGGCGTAGAGCGCGTCGGTGCCGAGGTGTGCGGTGGTCATGCGGAACAGCGCGCGCGTCTGCGCCTGCTCGGCGATGTCGTGGAACCAGTAGCGGTGGGTGAAGCGCAGGAAGCCCTCGAAGCTGGCGCGGATCGCGCGCTTGAAGCGGCGCACGCTCGCCGGGTCGGCGACGTGCAGGCGCTTCAGGGCCTCGACCAGGCGCTCCGAGAACATCAGCAGCGATGCCTTCTGGAAGTGCGCGATCAGGAACAGCAGGAAGTGCTGGTGGCGAAACTGTGCCAGCACACCGCGCTCGCGATCGGTGAAATAGGCCGATTTCGCATCGCCCACCACCACCAGCGCGTGGCCGCTGCACAGGTAGCGGGTCCAGGGCGCTGCGCCGCTCGCAGACCAGAAGCGGTCGTAGCAGTAACGGCGCTCGAAGTCGTCCAGATGCGGTGTGGCGTAGGGCAGCGCGCCGCCATCCACCTCATCGGCCCTGTGTTCATCGCGGGCCTCGGCAGGCCCGGCGCCGGTGACCAGGCCCAGGCGTACGAAGTCGTTGCGCGTGAGCGCACGCGGATCATCGACCGCGAGATAGGCGGCGAGCGGCATGCGGTGGTACTCGATCTGGCGGTAGCGCAGCGCCCCGCCCTGCTCCGCATAGGCGCTCGCCAGCGGCTGCATCAGCCACGCCCAGTGCGCGGCGATGCGCGGCGCGCGATGGCGGCTGACGTGGGTCATGAATGCGGCGCGCTCGTGCGCATCCGTCCGCGCCAGCACGCTGCCGTCGCGGCCGATCCATTCGGCGGTCGCCAGGCTGTGCAGCGCGCGGCCATCGGCGTTCCAGCCCGAGGGGTAGGCGCGCCCGGCGCGGTACATCAGCTCCTGCACCTGCGACAGCGGCAGGTCGTTGCCGGCGACCTCGACGTTCAGGATCACCACATCGACGTCGAAGAAGAAGTACAGATGCACATGCACCACGTCGAGCATCACTGGCGGGTCGCCCTCGCGCGCGGCAATACGCACGTGGGCAACGTCGCGGCGCCGGAGCACGCGCATCGGCGGGCCGGCATCGGCGTCCGCATCGTCGCGGCGCAGGCGGCCCTCGCCGTACAGGAACTGCTGCACGTAGGGAAGGAAGGTGACGAACTCGGTGTAGTGGCGCTCCTGGAAGATACTGCCCTCCAGCTCGGCATCGTGCTCGAGCTCGCGCCACGGACAGGCCTCGCCCATGTCGCGCAGGATCTGCCACGGTCGCTGCTGCGCACCCGACGTCCCCGCGACCGGCAGCAGCCGCAGCGGCCACAGCAGGGCGAGGCGGAAATGCTTCACCATCGGCTCGGTGGCGGACTCGGCCATGGCGTGTCTCCCTTCGTGGTCGCAGCTTGTCCTGCGGGCAGTTTAGCGACAGGCGAGGGGAATCGTCAGACGGGTTGAGGGCGCGCGCCGTGCACCTTCTCAGGACGAACGCCGCAGCAGCGCGAGGCGGATGCGCTCGATCGCGTGCGAGGGGCTCAGGCCCTTCGGGCAGACCTCGGTGCAGTTCATGATCGTGCGGCAGCGGTAGAGGCGATAGACGTCGTCGAGGAAGTCGAGCCGCTCGGCGGTGGCGGTGTCGCGGCTGTCGGCGATGAAGCGGTAGGCCTGCAACAGGCCCGAAGGCCCGATGAACTTGTCCGGATTCCACCAGTAGGACGGGCAGAACGCGCTGCAGCAGGCGCACAGGATGCACTCGTACAGTCCGTCCAGGCGCTCGCGCTCGGTCGGGCTCTGCAGCCGTTCGCGCTCGGGCAGGGGCTGGTCGTTGATCAGCCAGGGCTGGATCGAGTGGTAGTGGGCGAAGAACTGCGTCATGTCCACGATCAGGTCGCGGATCACCGGGAAACCCGGCAGCGGGCGCAGCACGATCGGCTCCTTTAGTCCGTCGAGCGCCGTGAGGCAGGCGAGGCCGTTGCGGCCGTTGATGTTCATCGCGTCCGAGCCGCACACGCCCTCGCGGCACGAGCGCCGGAACGACAGGCTATCGTCCTGCACACGCAGCCGCATCAGCAGGTCGAGCAGCTTCTTGTCACCCGCCTCCGGCTGCACGTCGTAGGCCTGCATTCGTGGCGGATCGCCAGTCTCCGGGTCGTAGCGATAGATGCTCAGTTTCATGTCCGTCCCTTCGCCGCTCAGGCGGCCAGCCCAACCGTGGCCAAGCTCAGCAGCACGCGCACCAGCACGCCGAGCAGCACGACCGCGATCAGGCTCAGCACCGCCAGCCGCAGTCCGCGCGGCTGGATGTAGTCGAGCACGATGTCGCGCATGCCGACCCAGGCGTGCGCGCACAAGGCGCCGAACAGCAGCGCGATCAGCGGCCCGCCCAGCACGCCGCCAGCGAAGGCGCGCCACCCGGAGAAATCGAGCGGCGACGCAAAGGGCAGCGCGAGCACGCCGAACACGATCAGTACCAGCAGCAGCAAGGCGCTGATGCGCTGCACCACCCATGCCCGCTGGCCGTCGAACAGCCTCATGTCAGCCCCCAGACGAGCAACAGCAGGGCGAGTGCGGGGGCGGCGACCAGGACCAGGCGCGCGCTGGTACGCGCTCTGGCAAGCTCGCTGCCCACGCCGACGTCCATCAGCAGGTGGCGGACCCCGGCCAGCACGTGATGCACGAGCGCCCATGACAACAAGGCTGCCGTCACCACCCGGAAGGGCGACGAAAGCAGATCGCGCACCGCAGCGAATCCCGCCTCGGAGCGCAGCGAGGCGTCGAGCAGCAAGGCGACGATGGGCAGGGCGATGAACAGCAACACCCCCGCCACACGGTGCGCGATCGACGCGATCGCGCCGATCGGAAAGCGGATCGCCGCCAGATTCAGGAATACCGGCAAGCGTGGAGGAGGCCTGTCCATGTTGGCTCCCGAGCAGTTCGAGCCTCCGCCGGTGTCGGCGGAACAGCTCCTAACCGAACCATAGACCACCGGCTGATGTGGTGCCGACGTCGGGACAGGGCGATCGCACGAACGGATGGGCTGGCTTGTGGGAGCGGGCAAGCCCGCTCCCACAGCGCATGGCGCGATCCCGTGCGTCCTACGACGACCGCGCGTTCGACACCGATCCAGTGCCTTCGCGCCAGAGCCAGACGGACGTGATCGCCAGCAGCAGGCCTGCTGCCGCACTGGCCAGGCTCAGTGCATCCCAGCCGGCAATGCGCGTGTCGCCGATGAGGCGCACGAGCAGCGGGCCGGCGATCTGTCCCGCGGCGAAGCCCGTGGTCATGCGCGCCAGCAGTGCCGTCGGGTTCGCGGGCATGCGCTCGCGCGCGAGCTGAAGGCCCGCCATCGTGGTGACC
>JAKLLJ010000460.1 GCA_023150215.1 Thauera sp.
GATCTCGAAGCCCGCCAGGCCGCCATCGTGCGCGCCATCCCCGACATGCTGTTCACCCTGCGTGGCGACGGCACGATCCTCGATGCCAAGGCCGGCGCCGGCCGCCGCGACGCCATCCAGCCCCGCCTGTTCATCGGCCGGCGGGTGCCCGACGTGCTGCCCGAAGAACTCGCCACCGAGTTCGCCGACAACCTCCACCGGGCCATCCAGGACGGCATGCTCCAGGCGCTGGTGTTCACGCTCCCCGCCGACGGCCAGGACCGCCACTACGAGGCACGCCTCGCCCGTAGCAGTCAGGATCAGGCGGTGGCCGTGGTGCGCGACATCACCCGCGAAAAGCAGAACGAAGAGAAGATCCGCCGGCTGGCCTACTACGACCCGCTCACCGGCATGCCCAACCGCCAGCATTTTGTCGAGCGGCTCGAGCAGGAGCTCCAGCGCACCGCCCGCGAGCGTCGCAAGCTGGCGCTGCTGTTTCTCGACCTCGACGGCTTCAAGCGCATCAACGACACCCTAG
>JAKLLJ010000461.1 GCA_023150215.1 Thauera sp.
GCGCACGATGAAGCGCATGCCCGCGTCCTCCATCTCGGTCTGCTCGGCCTGCACCGGCACCAGCGCCCCCGACGCCAGCGCCGCCGCACTGCGCGCATCGATCGCCTCGATCCAGTTAATGCTCATCCCTTCTCCCCCTGTGTGTTTTTGGGCAAATGCAGACCAGGCGATTGTAGGCCGGCAGCAACAGGAATGGGCCAGGGGAAGGAATGACAAGAAGCTGGCGAAGGTTCGTGCCTTCTGGCGCTCCTACACGCGAATCGAAGCCGCCCCGCTTCCTGTAGGAGCGCCGGAAGGCGCGAACACGGCGGTCCCACATCCCCACCACGCCGCCCCCCAACCGCCGAAGGTTCGCGGCTGCCGCCGCTCCTACAGAAAACCAGCAAGACGGAGGGCGATGCCGCACCCCGCGACACGGTACAATCCCGGGTTTTCCACACCGGATCAAGGCCGTAGCGCCCGCAGCGGCAGCGCGGCCCCCGGAACGATCAAGGATTCACATGAGCCTGAAATGC
>JAKLLJ010000462.1:0-229 GCA_023150215.1 Thauera sp.
GAGGACGAGCCGGTCAATCAGGAGGTTTCCCTGTGCCTGCTGGAGGATGCCGGGCTGGTTGTCGAGGTGGCCGACGACGGGCTGGTCGCGGTGCAGATGGCCCGCCAGACGGGCTACGACCTGATCCTGATGGACATGCAGATGCCCCGGATGAACGGCCTCGAGGCCACCCGGCAGATTCGCGCCGACTCCGTAAACACGGGCACGCCCATCCTGGCGATGACGGCCA
>JAKLLJ010000462.1:239-515 GCA_023150215.1 Thauera sp.
TTCGTGGAGGACCGCCAGGCCTGCCTGGAGGCGGGAATGAACGACCACATCACCAAGCCGGTCGATTCGGACCTGCTGTTTGAAACGGTGCTCAAGTGGTTGTCACCCCAGCTGGAGGGCGAGGTGACGATCTGACCTGACCTGCCGGTGCTGGCGCCTTAAATGAAAACACCCCGGAGCATGACGCCCCGGGGTGTTCTGCTTCTGGCGCCGGAAGTTCAGCGCAGCGTCGTGGCCTTGGCTGCGCTGGCCGCGTTCCGCTCGCGCAGGGCGAGC
>JAKLLJ010000463.1 GCA_023150215.1 Thauera sp.
TTGATGATCTCCAGCAGGTGGCTGCTGGCGGCCTCGATCTTGCCCAGCCGGTCGGCCTGCTCGGGCGTGACGCCGGTGCGGTGCATCAGGAAGGCCATCCCGGTGATCGCGTTGAGCGGGGTGCGGATCTCGTGGCTCATGTTGGCGAGGAAGGTGCTCTTCGCCACGTTGGCGGCCTCGGCCGCGTTGCGGGCGTCCTCGAGCTGCTCGGTGCGCTCCCGCACGAGGTCTTCGAGGTGCGAGCGGTGGATCTCCAGTTCGTGTTCGAGGGCCTTGGTGGCGGTCACGTCGGTCACGAAGCCGTACCAGACGATCCGGTCGTCCTCGCCCATTTCGGGCACGGCATCCACGTGCAGCCACTTGATCTGCCCGTCGGGATGGCGGATGCGGTAGTCGACGAGCCAGCGCTCCATGCTCCGGGCGGATTCGCGCAGGGAGGCGAAAAAACGGGCGCTGTCCTCGGGCACCAGCAGATCCCGGATGCTGGTGGCGTCCGATTCCACCACCTCCGGGC
>JAKLLJ010000464.1 GCA_023150215.1 Thauera sp.
CGTCAATTGCAGCCTGGGCCTCGACGACTGGCTGGCCAGCCAGCGCCGCCCCCCCGACATGACGGTGCTCGACCTCAACCTGCCGGGCGAAGGCGGGCTCGAGGTGGCGCGCCGCCTGCGGGCCACCTACCCGGCGATGGGCATCGTGATGCTCACCGGCCGCAAGGAGACCGCCGACCGCATCAGCGGCTACGCCTCCGGGGCCGACGTTTACCTCACCAAGCCGGTCTCCGGCGAGGAGCTGCTGGCCGTGCTGGAACGGCAGGCCCGGGAGCACCGCCACACCCTGTGCACGGGCCGCACCCACGGTGTCCATGCCGAACCCACCACCTTCGGCCTCAAGATCGCCGTCTGGGTGGACGAGATGCGGCGCAATCGCGATCGGCTCCATCAGGCGCGGGCGGCGGTCGCTGTGGGCGCCATCAGCGGGGCAGTGGGCACGCACTCCACCGCGCCGCCCGAGCTGGAGGAGTTCGTCTGCCGGAAGCTCGGGCTCGGCCTCGAAGCAGTCTCC
>JAKLLJ010000465.1 GCA_023150215.1 Thauera sp.
AGCAGCAACCTTCGCCCGACGGCCACCATCTGCCCCATTTCCGCATCCGCGCCCGCGACGGCTCCGAGCGCTGGATCGAGCACATCTGCCAGCCGGTGGTGGACGCCCGCGGGCGCTTCCTCGGCAGCCGCGGCAGCAACCGCGACATCACCGGCCGGGTGCGCGCCGAAGAGGAGCTCCACCTCGCCGCCACCGTGTTCGCCACCACCACCGAGGCGGTGATGGTGATCGACGCCGCCAACCGCGTGCTCACCGTCAACCCGGCCTTCACCGAGATCACCGGCTTCAGCCAGGAAGAAACCGCCGGCCACGAACCCGTGATGCTGCCGTCCGATCCGTCGGACCCCGAGCCCTTCCGGCACCTGTGGGCGGCGGTCAACAGCACCGGGCGCTGGCAGGGCGAGATCACCAGCCGGCGCAAGGACGGGCGCGAGTTCATCGCCTGGGTCACCGTCAGCACCCTCTACCGCGAGGACGCCTCGGTGCAGCGGCGCGTCGTGCTGTTCTCCGAC
>JAKLLJ010000466.1 GCA_023150215.1 Thauera sp.
GACATCGGCTGCACGGCGACCTTCAGCGAGATCCCGCAGCTGCCCGATCTCCATGGCGAGTGGTTGCGCGTGCGCCGCCTGTGCCTGCCATGGGGCCAGCAGCCGCTCTGCTTCCTGTTCGGCCGCTTCGGGCTGCGCAACTCCTCGCCCGTGGATGCCGGGGCGAGCACGGTGCGCTACTACCTGTCGGCCGACGAGGTGGTGGATGGCGGCGACAGGGCGATCGGCAGCCGCAACGTCGGCGTCATGCCGCCGGGCGGGCCACGTCCGCTGGCGATGGGCGTGCTGTTGCGGGGCATGACGCCACGCGGGCTCTACGTCATCGCCGTGGTGGATGCCGACGGGGCGGTGGACGAACGTGACGAAACCAACAACGCCATCGTCTTCGGCCCGATACCCTGACGCCGGCATGCGACCTAATCCCGCACATCTCGGGCAAGCCGCCGGCGACGATCGAGTGGGAGTGATCAGGTGGCTTTCGCCATCTATTGCGCACCTGCAGGAGCGGGAGG
>JAKLLJ010000467.1 GCA_023150215.1 Thauera sp.
GAGGTAACGTCGGCGCTCGATCCCGAGCTGGTCGGCGAGGTGCTGAAGACCATGCGCGGCCTGGCCGAGCAGGGCATGACCATGCTGGTGGTGACGCACGAGATGGGCTTCGCGCGCGACGTGGCGGACGACGTGGTGTTCATGGACCGCGGCGCGATCGTGGAGCGCGCGCCGCCCGGCCGGATCTTCAGCCAGCCGGCGGAGGCGCGCACGCGCGCGTTCCTCGAGCGGCTGCTCGAGCGCGAAGGCGGCAGCAGGAGGTCCAGATGAACGAGGTGGAATGGTGGCGGCTCAAGGCCGGCGAGCTCAACGCGCTGGCCGCGCGCAATGCCGTGGTCATCCTGCCGGTCGGCTCGACCGAGCAGCACGGGCCGCACCTGCCGACCCAGGTCGACGCGCTGCTCGCCGGCGAGGTCGCCCACCGCGCCGCGCGGCGCGCCGCCCAGCGGACGCCGGTCGTGGTCGCGCCCACGGTCTGGAGCGGGCTCGCGGAGCATCACCTGAGCCTGG
>JAKLLJ010000468.1:0-245 GCA_023150215.1 Thauera sp.
CGCAGTCCTTTCTCCACGCATCGCGGACGGAACATTTCGACCAATCCAGCGAGGAAGAAATGGAGGTCGAAGTCGACGGGTTGAACCTCGGTGCGGCCGGCCTCGATCTTGGACAGGTCGAGCACGTCATTGATCATTGCCAGCAGGTGCTGGCCGCTTTGGTCGATGGTTTCCACAGCGTGCCGTTGTTTGCCGACCACTTCGGTGCTTCGCAGCAGTACCTGCGCATAGCCAAGGATGGCATT
>JAKLLJ010000468.1:255-510 GCA_023150215.1 Thauera sp.
TTCGTGGCTCATGTTGGCAAGGAACAGGCTCTTCGCGCGGTTGGCGGTCTCGGCCGTCTGCCGCGCCTCGTCCAGTTCCGCGTTCTTGCCCTGCAAGGTCGCGCTGGCGCGCTCGGCCGCCTCGCGGGCTTCGTGTTCCTGGGCCAATAATCGCCCCTGCAACGCCACGGCCTCACGCCGCCGTTGCCGATGCCGGGTGGTTGACCAGGCGGACACACCGATCAACCCCAGAATCCCGGCGCCGCCGGGCACCAG
>JAKLLJ010000469.1 GCA_023150215.1 Thauera sp.
GGAGGAGTTCCTGGGCGGCGTCGAGGGGGATACGCACCGCGCGGGCGTCGAAATCCTTCGAGAAGCTCTGGAACACGCCGACCACCTCGAAATCCATGGTGTTCATCGCGCCCTCGGCGGCGTTGAGCACCAGCGTCACCCGGTCGCCGGGCACGAGGCCGAGGGTCTTGGCCACGCCCTGGCCGAGGAGGATGCCGTCCCGATCGGCCTTGGCCAGCTGGCGGCCGGCGGCGATGGTGATGAAGCTGCCGAGCTTGGCCTCCTTGTCGGGCTCGACGCCCTCGCCGATGATCGCCAGATCGCGCTTGCCGTTGTTGAGCAGGCCCGAGAAATACAGCCGGCTCATCACCGCGTCCACCTCGGGGTGCTTCGCGATGCCGGCGGCGAGCTTCTCGGGCTGGTCGATCAGGAAACGCTCGGGCGAGCGGGTGCCCTTTTCGAGGAAATCCTTCTTGAAGACCTGCAGGTGGCCGGTCTGGGAGTGGATGATGGCTTCGCCGAGCTGGATG
>JAKLLJ010000046.1 GCA_023150215.1 Thauera sp.
CTGTGGATCGCCGAGAATCAGATGAACGAGCAAGTCAAGGAGCAGTTCGGCGTCGCTCCCCCGGCCCTGCCTCTGCGAGACAGCGGCAACATCGTCCACCGCAACGCCCTGCGCGTCGATTGGCTGGCCGTTTGCCCGCCTCGAGAGGGAGCAGAGACTTACGTGGTCGGCAACCCGCCGTATCTGGGCAGCTCCAACCAAGATGAGTCCCAAAAGGCGGACATGGATTTGATTTTCTCGGGCCAAACCGATAACTACCGCAACCTTGACTACGTGGCGGCTTGGTATATGAAGGCCGCGGACTATGCCCAGCCCACGGCCGCGCAGTGCGCGTTCGTGGCCACCAATTCGCTATGCCAGGGCGAAATGGTCTCCATGCTCTGGCCGCTTGTCTATCGACGCGGCATGGAGATCGGCTTCGCACACCAATCCTTCAAGTGGCGCAACAACGCATCGGCCGTCGCCGGCGTCACTTGCGTCATCGTCGGCATCCGCCCGCGCTCGAGCGCCAAGAAGGTTTTGTATTCAGCCGAACTCTCGCGGGTGGTCCGAAACATCAGCCCCTACCTGATCGAGATGGACGACACCATCGTCGAAAAGGAGTCGCGCCCCATCAACGGCCTGCCGAAGATGGACAAGGGCAACATGCCAACAGACGACGGCAACCTGATCCTCTCACCCGATGAGAAGGCCGACCTGCTGGCGCGCTTCCCGGCCGCTGCGAAGTTCGTCCGCCGTTACTACGGCACGCAGGAGTTCATCAAGGGCATCGAGCGATATTGCCTGTGGATCCTTGACGAAGATGCCCAAGAGGCCGCGAGCATTCCGCCGATCAAAGCGCGCCTCGATGCCGTGGCCGCCTTCCGCCTGGCCAGCCCCGCGCCGACCACGCAGGAATACGCCGCCTGGCCCCATCGCTTCCGTCAGATCCAAGACTTCGGCTCGGACGCTGTGCTGGTGCCGATTCACTTCTCCGAAGACCGCGAATACTTCACCATCGGCTTCGCGTCCGGTGAGGACTCGATCCTGAGCAACGCCACCTTCGCGATCTACAACGCCTCGCCCTATGTGATGGCGCTGCTGTCGACGCGGCTGCATGCCGTTTGGGTCTCGACCGTGTGCGGCGGCCTGGAGACGCGTATCCGCTACTCCAACACGATGGGCTACCACACCTTCCCCATCCCCAACCTTTCCGATGAGCAAAAGCAGGAGCTCGAGGACCACGCATGGGCAATCATCGCCGCACGCGAGGAGCATCCAGGAATGACCATCGGCGAGCTCTACGACCCCGAGGCCATGCCCGAAGGGCTGCTGGCAGCCCATCGCGCTCTTGATGACACCTTGGAGCGCATCTGCATCGGTCGACCGTTCCGCAACGACACCGAGCGGCTGGAATACCTTTTCAAGCAATATGTCGCTTTGAAGCGCAAAGACAGGTCCGGCTCCAACCGCGAGCTGGCCTTGAGGAGAGCCCGATGACCGATTTCGTCCAGATCACCTACGCCCAGACCGGGGCCAGCCAGTCCGTCGATCAGATGGGCATGCGCGCCATGCAAGCGCGCGCCTTCGACGAGCGCGGCTCGCAATACCTGCTGGTCAAGGCACCGCCGGCTTCCGGCAAGTCTCGCGCACTTATGTTCATCGCCTTGGATAAGCTGCATCGCCAGGGCGTTCGCAAGGCGATCGTCGCGGTGCCGGAGCGCTCGATCGGTTCCTCGTTCAAATCCACCCCGCTCTCCAAGGACGGCTTCTTTGCCGACTGGGAGGTCGCCCCGGAGTGGAACCTGACCTCCGCCGGTGGCGCGCAGAAGACCAAGGCCTTCGCCGAGTTCATGCAAAGCGGAGCCCAGGCCCTGGTCTGCACGCACGCGACCCTGCGCTTTGCCTTCGAGCAGCTCGGCGCGCAGGCTTTCGACAACTGCCTGCTGGCCATCGACGAGTTCCACCACGCCTCGGCCGACGACGAAAGCCGCTTGGGTGAACTGGTGCGCATCCTGGTCGATCGCGACAAGGCGCACATCGTCGCGATGACCGGCAGCTACTTCCGCGGGGACGCCGCGCCGGTGCTGCGGCCCGAGGACGAGGCGCGCTTCAACCGAGTCACATACACCTACTACGAGCAGCTCAACGGCTACAAGGATCTGAAGACTCTGGGCATCGGCTACCACTTCTACCGCGGTCGCTACATCGATGCGATTAACGAGGTGCTCGACCCCTCCAAAAAGACCATCGTCCACATCCCCAGCGTGCGCTCGGCCGAAGCCACCGGCGAGGGCAAGTATGGCGAGGTCGATCGGATCCTCGATCACCTGGGCCGGGTGCTCGGGCGCGACGCGGCCACCGGCTTCTATAGCGTCGAGCGTCCCGACGGCTCGAAGCTCATCGTCGCCGATCTCGTCGACGACGGCCCCGAGCGCGAGCGCGTGATGGGGTCGCTGCGTGAGATCAAGGGCCGTGACGACGTGGACATCATCATCGCGCTGGGCATGGCCAAGGAAGGCTTCGACTGGATCTGGTGCGAGCACGCGCTGACTGTCGGCTACCGTGGCTCGCTCACCGAGATCATCCAGATCATCGGCCGCGCGACCCGCGACGCTCCCGGTAAGCCCCACGCCCAGTTCACCAACCTCATCGCCGAGCCCGATGCCTCCGAGGAGCGGGTGGTGGAGGCCGTGAACAACATGCTCAAGGCTATCGCCTGCTCGCTGCTCATGGAGCAGGTCTTGGCGCCCAACTTCAAGTTCCGAGCCAAGGATGGGAGCGACGAGATCGACGGTTCGCGCCGCGAGACCGACATCGTGTTCGACAAGGATGGCGCCACCTCGATTGCGATCAACGGATTCAAGGAGCCGTCGACTGAGCGCAGCCGCCAGATCATCGAGACAGACTTGGCGGATTTGACCGCCGCGATCTTCCAAGACGACTCAATCCTGCGCGCGTCGCTGAACCCCGATGAATACGCGCCGGAGGTGGTCAATCAGGTCTACATCCCCCGGGTGATCCAGACCAAGTATCCCGACCTCACCGACGACGAGATCGAGGAGATCCGCCAAGCAGTGGTGGCCAACGGCGCTTTCAAGAGCCCGCAGATCGAGATTGATCCCGCCCTTGGCGACGTGGATCCCGACGCCAAGGGCGGCTCGAAATTCATCCGGCTGGCCGAGAAGCTGATCAACATCGACGAGCTGAGCATCGACCTCATCGACAGCATCAACCCCTTCCAACGTGCCTACGAGATCCTCTCCAAGTCCGTCACCGCCGACGTGCTCCGCACCATCCATGGCGCGATCTCGGCGACGAGGGTCGCGATGACCGAGGAAGAGGCCGTGGCGCTGTTCCCGCGCATCAAGGCCTTCACCGCCGAGCGTAGACACGAGCCGAACCTGAACTCGGCCAGCCCGATGGAGCGTCGGATGGCGGAAGCCCTGGCCTGGATCCGCGAGGCCAAGCGCAAGCGCATGGCCGCCGGAGGCTGACAGCATGGCCGCCAAGAAGACGCTCGATGAGCTGCTCTCCGAGGAGGCCGACTCGGAGCTGCTCAACGTCAAGCCCCGACAGGCCAAAGCGATCGACACGGCCGCGCGAGCTCGGGCGCAGTTCGAGGAGATCAACGCTTTCGTCGAGCGTAATGGCTTCGCGCCCGGGAAAGGCGGCGAGAGTCGAAAAGTCGGCGTGATGGAGCGCTCCCTGCAGGCGCGCCTGCGCGCTTACCAGGACAACCCGGAACTCGCGGCCACCCTGGGCGAGATCGACCGGCATGGGCTGCTCTCCGCTGCGCCCAAGCCCGAGCCCAAGAGCCTCGACGAGTTGCTCGACAGCGACGATCCGCTGCTCATCGATCCTAACGGCGGCCTCTTCGAGTTGCGCCACGCCAAGGGTTCGCCGGCGCGGCCCGACATGGTGTCGGAGCGTGAGCCCTGCGCGGACTTCGAAACGTTCAAGCCCCTATTCGACAAGGCCGCCGCGGAGCTCTCCTCAGGCGTTCGCAGGAGCGTGCAATTCGCCAATGAGCAGGAGATCGAGGCCGGCGGCTTCTTCATCCTCAATGGCGTAATGGTCTATGTCGCCGAGGTGCGCGATCCGCACATCCGCAACGGCAAGCGTAACGCCAGGCTGCGCCTGATCTTCGACAACGGGACCGAGGGCCAGAACCTGCTGCGCTCGCTGGCCACCCAGCTCTACAAGGATCCCAACGGGCGGCGCATCTCCGACCCAAACGCGGGGCCGCTCTTCGGCTCCGAGAAGTCTGTGGAGGTCCAGCCCGCCCAAGGCCAGGATCGCGTCACCGGCGTCATCTACGTGGTCAAGAGCCTCTCGAAGCTCCCCGAGATCGCCCGGCTCGACGGCAGCCTCTTCAAGATCGGCTTCACCACGGGGAACCTCGAGACGCGCTTGCGTGGGGTCGAGGACGATCCGACCTTCTTGATGGCGCCAGTCAAGCCGGTGATGAGCTACCAGGCGATCAACTTGAACGCCAATGCCTTCGAGCGTCTCGTTCACCACTTCTTCGGTGAGGCCAGGTTGGACATCGAAGTCAAGGACCGCTTCGGCAAGGCGATCAAGCCGCGCGAATGGTTCTTGCTGCCGCTGCCGATCATTGAGCAGGCGATCCCGCTGATCGTTGATGGCTCGATCCTGCGCTACCGCTATGACCATCGGGCGTGCGCGATTGTCGAGGCGAGCAAAGCCTAGCAGCCGAGATGCCGAACATACGGTCCCTGGACATGAAGCTCGTCGACGACCTGTTCGACATGGGCAATGGCTACGTGCTCGATTTCTCGGACCGGACGATGTCATCCTTCTTCGTCGAGGAGCTCAACGTCGACATTGACGATCCGGCCTATCGGGATCTAGGCACCTCGAAGGCCAAACGCCTGCGCTGCTACTTGAACAAGGTGGACCTGGCCACGTCGATCAAGACGCTCAAAGCCCTTTGGGATTACCGCGAGGCCACTCGCAAGGACAGCCGGCGCGAGGAGTGGGTCGACAACGCCGAAGGGCGTTTCCTCTCGCTGCTTAACCGCATGCAGGGCAAGCCCGACCAGGCGTCGGCCCCGCAGGGAGAGCCGCCCAAGCCCGCGTTCGATCGGCCGAAGATCATCCTTTTGAAGCAGAAGCTCATCGAGCTGTCGGCCTTGGAGCCGCAGCCGCGGGGCTATGCGTTCGAGGCCTGGCTCACAAACACCTTCAACGTGTTCGGCTTGCAAGCCCGCGAGCCGTTCCGCCTGCGCGGCGAGCAGATCGATGGGAGCTTCCAGTTGCAAGGCGAGACCTACTTGGTCGAGGCCAAGTGGCACTCGGCGCAGACCCCTGCGGCCGACCTGCATGCTTTCCACGGCAAGGTCGAGCAGAAGGCGGCATGGGCCCGCGGGCTCTTCATCAGCAACAGCGGTTTCACGCCCGATGGCCTGATCGCCTTTGGCAAAGGGAAGCGCGTGATCTGCATGGACGGCTTCGACCTATTCGAGACGCTCGATCGCGAGCTGCCGCTCGACCAGGTGATCGCCCGCAAGGCGCGCCGGGCCGCGGAGACGGGCCTGCCGTTCGAGCGTGTGCGAGACATCTTCGGCCACTGAGGCCGAGGTCCAGACAAGAAAGGGGAGACGATGACCAAACCAAAGGCAAAGCAGAAGGCCGACGATTCGACTGGATCGCTGTTCGAGGAGAACTACCTCGTCCGCACGCTCGGGCGCATCGCCCAAGATCCCGAGGTGGCGCTCACCGAGCTCGTGGCCAACGCCTGGGATGCCGGCGCGTCCCTCGTGGACCTAACCATCCCTCCCACCAATGAGCTGGCTTTGACAGTCGAGGACGATGGCCATGGCATGAACGCCGGCCAGTTCAAGGGCCGCTGGATGAAGCTGGGCTACAACCGCCTCAAGCATCAAAGCGCGTTGGTCGAGTTCCCGCCGGAGCGCCAAGGCTGGCGCCGCAAGGCCTATGGGCGCAACGGCGTCGGCCGGCACGGGCTGCTGTGCTTTGCCGACCAGTATTCGGTGGAGACCTGGCGCGAGGACAAGGGCGCGAGCTTCGACATCGGCACCCAGAGCGAAGAGAACCCTTTCAAGATCGAGAAGGAGGGATCCTTCCTGAGGAAGGGCCACGGGACCAAGCTCTCCGTGATCGTCCAGCGGCACTTGCCCGACGCCGATGCCATCCGCGAGATCCTGGCGGGGCGCTTCGTCCACGACCCCCAGTTCGTCGTCCGGGTCAACGGGGTGTCGGTCGCGTTGGCCGAACAAATAGGCTTGATCGAGAAGCAGGACTTGCAGATCCCCGGCTGCCCGCCGGCCGAGGCCTTCGTCGTCGACACGACGCGGACGGCCAAATACACCCTCTACCAAGGCATCGCCTTCTGGGTGAATGGGCGCCTGGTCGGCGTCCCGAGCTGGGTGGTTGGCTCGGAGGCCGTGATCGATGGCCGAGCGCGCTTCGCCAAGCGCTTCTCGATCGTCATCAAGGCCGACGACGGCTGGCTGCCGGAGGTCGAGCAGGACTGGGTGCGATTCAAGAGCGGCAAGAAGGTCGATGCGCTCTTCGAGGCCGCCCGCGACTACGCCAAGAAGGTGTTCGCCCAGCTTTCGGCGACGCTGGTGGAGGAGAGCTCCGAAGAGGCCCTGGTCAAGAACCGCGAGGACTTCAAGGAGCTTTCGCCCCTGGGCCGGGCCGAGGTCGCCAGCTTTGCCCGCGACCTGGTGAAGGCCACGCCCACCGTCTCGCAGGACGTGCTCTCGGCGGCAGTGCAGGCCGTCATCAACTTGGAGAAGGCCCGCGGTGGGGCTGCGTTACTTGAAAAACTCACCAAGCTCGACGAGTCCGACATCGACGGCCTCGACCGACTGCTAAGCCAATGGACCGTGCGCGACGCGTTGTCGGTGCTCGACGAGATTGACCAACGCCTGGCGGTGATTGTGGCCATCGAGAAGCTTTCCGGCGACGATTCAACCGACGAACTGCACACCCTCCATCCACTGGTTACGCAGGCCCGATGGCTATTCGGCCCCGAGTTCGACAGCAGCGAATACGCATCCAACGTGAGTCTCAAGACGGCCGCCGAAAAGGTCTTTCAGAAGCGCCTCTCCAAGGATGCCTTCGTCAACGCCAAGCAGCGCCCAGACATCATGGCGCTAGCCAATGCGACGTGCTCGATCGTTGGTACAGAGGGATTCGATCCAACGGATCCCACGCTCACGCGCATCCAAAACGTCCTGATCATCGAGTTGAAGAAAGGTCGCTCCGCGATCGGCCGCGACGAGATGAACCAAGCCGACGGCTATGTGCAGGACTTCCTCGAAAGCGGTGCGCTCGACGGAACGCCGATGTTCCGCGCCTTCGTCGTTGGCTACGAGATCGCGCCCAAAACCGTGCGTGAGAAGGATCTGATGGAGGAGAAAGTTTTGCGGGGCAGAGTGCAGGCCGTCACCTACGGCCAGCTTACGCGTTCGGCCCATCAGCGACTGTTTCGTCTGAAAGAACGCATCCCGGCGCGCTACGAGGACGTGTCCGGAGCGGATCTGTCGGCGAAAGTGATGCAGATCGCTTCGCAGACTACGCTTGGGCTGGAGATGCCAGCCAAACGTTGAGCGCCTCACGTAATACTCTGCGGAGATTTCGATTACTCGAACCCCGCAGCTACGGCAATTTGGCGGATACCGCAGTCAGCGCCGTGTCCAAACTCCGTCCAACTGCTCCGCCCGGCTGGATTCGCCTCAGCAACCCGTCAAGCGCACTATAGGGGCGCACAGTGGGCGTTCTCGATCTGCCCACGTGGGCGTCATTGTCCAAGCCGAGGAAATCAAATAGATACGAGTCCTTGAGCGTTTCGTGCGTCAGTTGTGACGGCGGCGCGGGCAGACGCTGGTCGAAGTTGGTGATGGCCTGACCCTCCCTACCGTTCGTGCGGGCGATTGCGGCTGTGGAATTGCAGTGTCGCCCGTCCCCTCAGCCATACTCCACGGCTTGGGCTAGATGCCGGACTCGTTTATCGCGGCTTGTTCTGCACGGTTCAGAGTTGGAATCAAGGCAATTGTGTAGTGATCTGCTGCACAAATTCAGCCCAGCATTTTCTCGATCGTCGTCATGGATGCACCAATTCATAGCCCGTACTGCGTCCACCCCCAGGCGCTTTCCGCAGCACCCCCACCCCCAGCAGCTGCGTGATGTCCCGCAGCGCCGTATCCGGCGAGCACTTGCCGATGGTCGCCCACTTGCTGCTGGTGAGCTTGCCGTCGAAGCCATCGAGCAGGCGATTGAGGAGCTTGATCTGGCGCTCGTTCATCGGCGTGCCGGCCCAGCGTTGCCAGAACCGAGCTTTGGCCAGCACGCTGTCGAGCGTGGTCTGGGCGCTGGCGATGGCTCGGCCCAGCGTGCCGAGGAACCAAGCCAGCCACTCGGTGACGTCCAGCGAGCCCTTCTGGGTGCGTTCGAGGATGTCGTAGTAGGCCTTGCGCTCGCGCTGGATCTGCGCCGACAGGCTGTAGAAGCGCTGCTCGGCGCCATCGGCACGCGCCAGGAACAGATCGCCCACGGCGCGCGCGATGCGGCCATTGCCGTCGTCGAACGGGTGCAGGGTGACAAACCACAGGTGGGCCAGCCCGGCCTTGATAAGCGCAGGCTCGTCTGTTTCGTCGTTGGCCCATGTCAGGAATCGTGCCATCTCAGCCGGCAGCACGGCTGCGGGGGGCGCCTGGAAGTGAACCTTGCGACGGTTCACCGGGCCGGACACGACCTGCATCGGGCCGGCTGCGTCATCACGCCATTGGCCCACGGCGATCCTGGCAAGGCCCGAGTAGCCCGTCGGGAACAGGGCGGCATGCCAGCCGAACAGGCGCTTGGCCGTCAAAGGCTCGGTGCTGCGCGAGGTGGCGTCGAGCACCATCTCGACCACGCCCTCGACATGTCGATCAACTGGCGCCAGTGCGCCGATGTCCATGCCCAGGCGGCGGGCGATGGACGAGCGGACGGAGGCGACGTCCAGCAGTTCGCCTTCGATCTCGCTGGTCTTGACCACATCGTCCGTCAGTGCCGCCAGGCTGGCTTGGTCGCGCAACACCAGCCCGACGTCGGCCAGACGACCCAGCAGCATGCCCTGGGCGCGGCTGACCTCGGCCAGCGCTTGGGCCAATGCAGGCAGGTCGTAGTGCCACTGGGGCCAGTCGGCGGATTGCCAGATGTAGAGATTTTCTCCGCTATACATGCGGAGATTAAACACCCAATTCACCGCATGGGCAAGTGATTGCCGCAATTCATGCGGTGAAAGAGGCCTGCAATCACCGCACGGGGCGGCGATTCCGCTGCGCTTCGCTACTTGATTCGTCGCAGCCGCGGTGGCTCGGCGGATACCGCTGTCAACGCCTTCTCCAGGCCACGATCCACGTGTCCGCGCAGCCAGGTTCGCGCGAGCAGGCGTCGGATCACCTGTACGGGCAGGTACAGCACCCCGAGGGGCGCGGCCCCCACCAGGACCAGTACATCCCAGCCGAGGGCCAGGGCGGCGCCCGAGGCGATGATGCCAACCGACACGAGCCCGTCGCAGCGGTGCAGCAGCAGCGGCGGATCGGCGCGGATGAAGTTGACCTGTCGGCCTGTGTTCAGGTTCACCAGGCCCACGACCAGCTCGCCGAGCAACAGCACGCAGACCTCGTGCCCACGCCGTGCCGGCATCGAGCGGCTGTGGACTATGAGCTTCACGTCCTGGTCGACGCCATCGGTTCGGGCCAGCCAGAACTCCCGCCGCTCGCGCGCGGGATACTGCTCGCACCACCGCATGGGGACATTGATGTAGCGCTGCACTTCGGTCAATTGGCCGGTGACATACCAGAACTTGCTCATCTCGAACTCCTCTCGTCGTGATGAGGGCAAGTTCGCATGGATGAACGCATCGTCAACTGGTATTCCCAGCGCCTTGTGACACCACTCCAGTGACAGTGGATTGAAAAGGTGTTTCCGCTCTTGGGGCGTGCGCGAATCTGCAGTGACACTCCAGCTGCACTGCAGATGTTTCGCGGGCTGGGCGGCACGTGTCTGGAATGACGTGGTTTCTTGCCGGTCGAAACCAGAGGCCGTATCAATGGGAGTCAAGCCCTGATGCCGTCTCGGTGACATGCGCGTTCGAAGGATATTTTCCCCCGTCGTTTCGGTTGCAAGCGCCACCCGAAACGACCGCCATTTCGCGGGCATTGCACGGGTACGCGGCGAACAGCCGTTGACGTTCGTCCGCCGCCGGTGTCAACTGCAGTTTCCCGAGGCCTCCTGGCCTGCTCCATCGTGGAGCGAAAGGCGTTGCGGTCGTTACCCGCCTTCCCATTGCCTGGCCTATGAGCCTGGCGCGGCATGGTCCTCCGAGGCCATGCCCGGCGTTGTTTACAACGTAGAGCTGCACATGACTGGCCGGCGCTTTGCCGCCGGACGTTCCCCGAGGGCGTGTCATGCGCCTGACTGCTCGCTGACCGGCACCCGATGCCGTGCCACCGAGCCCGTCATTCTTTCGAGCACGCGCATTCGCGCAGCACACGGTTGTGCTTGCCCTCATGGGCTCCCCGTGTGCACCCGCTCGTAAACCTGGCACCGCCCTGGACTTTCGGTCAAGGGGCGGACCCCTGCAGGTGGATGACGCTGCGTTCCGAGAACCGATCCATTCAACCGCGCTGAAGGCCAGACCTTCGCGCCGGTGTCGTCCATGCCCTGCGAGGCAAGACGGCATCACAACACCCGGCAGACGCAGAAATGCGTCGCCGGGTTGGATCACTCAGTTTCATTTTTAAGACCGACCGAGCCGGCTGCCGCGCAAGTGGCGTGATGCCAGCGAATACCTGGGTAGGCAAGGCACCGCCGTGGTCGGGCGCCTCGCCGAAATGACCTGACCACGCATGGATAGCGCAATGGAATCCGCGCTGCCCATGGACTCGATCGATTCCACCTCTTTCAACCGCAGCACGCCGCCGGGACGGCGCGCGGCTTCTTCACAGGAGATGGCCATGGCCAACCTTTCTGCTCCGAACTTCAAGCGCCGCCGCCAGGGCGGCATCGACACAGCGCGCCACACCCGATATGAGCCACCCCAGCAGGTGCTCGATCGCTACCGCCCCGGCAAAGCCGACCCGATGCGTGTGCTCGAAGTGTTGATCGAGCTGTTCAACGCCCAGCACACCGCACTGAAAAAGACCGTGTCGCACAAGACGCGCCAGGAGCGTGCAGACTTCCTGCGGCGCTTCTTTCGCGACTTGCGCCTCAAGGCCGGGTTCAAGACGCTGCCAGATCCGCGCAACCTCGGGCAGAAGCACATCCAAGCCATGGTCACCGTCTGGCAACGTGAACGACTCGCGCCCGCCACCATCCAGACCTACCTGAGCTTCCTGCGCGGACTGGCGCTATGGCTGGGCAAGCCCGGGTTCATCCGAAAGCCGGATCACTATGGTCTGACGCTCGCAGAGTACCAACGCCATGAGTGCGCCCAGCACGACAAGAGCTGGAGTGCCGCGGGTGTCGACATCGACGGGGTGATAGGGCGCGTGTGTGCCTATGACCCCTATGTCGGCGCATCGCTGCGGCTCATCCGGACGATGGGTTTGCGGCGCAAGGAAGCGGTGATGCTGAGGCCCCACGGCTGCGTCGTGGCGTTCGCGGCGACAGGACTGCCCGTCGAGCAGCGGCAAGCCGACGAATACGTCTGGATTCAACAGGGTGCCAAGGGTGGCCGGCCGCGCTTCGTGCCGCTGGATTCGCTGCAGCGCATCGAAGCGCTGCAGTTCGCGCAAAGCGTCGCGCAGGGGCCGGACGCTCACATGGGTAACCCAGGCCGTGGTCTCGTGGAAAACCTGCGGCGCTTCGACTACGTGATGGCGCGCTTCGGCATCACGAGCAAAGAGCTGGGGGTGACGGCACATGGCCTACGCCACCAGGCTTTGATCGAGCACTACATCGAACAGACCGGCGGGGTGGCGCCACCCGTGCGCGGTGGTGAAGCAGGGTTGGAGCTGGACGCCGTGGCGAGGCAATCGACAGCGCACCTGGCAGGGCACCATCGCACTCGCGCCTCCGGGGCGTACCTTGGGGCCGTCCTGCATCGCCGCCAGCATGACGAGCAAGCAGAGTTGCCGGACGAGGATGCGTTACCTGCAGGTGCTTGACGACTCTGTGTCCGGGGCTGCTGTCGACATTCATCAACCGCGCATGAGTTTCTCTTGGCAGTTGTGGATCGATGCTTTCATCCGCTGCACCGTCGTTCGGCGGATCGGATACGCTGCCGCACGTTGAGAGAAGGTCGCCGCCTGCGCTGCCATCCGATCAATGGTGGCCTCGGCCGCCTTCGTCGCCACACCCCCCTCCGAGGCCAGGCGCAGCAGATGGCTGCGTTTCACTGCATTGCCTTCGCCGCAGACGTCCATGTGGTGATGGCCCATGGGGCCTTCGCTGAAGGTCAAGTCGAAGGCTGGGGCCAGCCGCCAGCGCCGGTCCTGTCCGAGGCGCCAGGCGAAGTTCTTCGGATGGTCGTCGCGGTTGTGGAACAGCACGTTGAAGACGGCCCGGGCGTAGGCCTTCTCCACCTCGCGCTCGTCGCGGGTCAGCAGGCGTGTGGCCCGCAGGAGGGCGGTGTAGTCCGCGCTGCCGGGCAGGCGGAAGTCCACCTGCAGCAGGCCCGCCAGGCTGTGGATCGGAACGCGCAAGCCCTGTTCGCGATCGAAACGCGCCACGCCGAAGGCGGCCAGCTTGGACGACAGATCGAACCATGCGCTGGCTGGCACCTCCAGTCCGCAATCGCGGGCCAGTTCGGCATACATCTGCTCGATGGCGCAGACCTCCTTGTGCTCGCCCTGGGCGGGGAACTTCACCAGCCACGGGGAGCCTGGTGCGTCGCCGCGCGTGCTGACGTGGCCCGACCTTGTGTCGTACTGCACCAGCGCCTTGGGCCGTGCGCCTTGCGGGGAGCCTCCCGTCAGCGCCAGTTCGCGCAAGGCGGCTCCTGCCTCACCGGCCAGGGCGCGCTCGCTTTCTTTGGCCAAGGCCAACAGGTTCCAGTCTGGCTCCTCGGCATCAGGCTCTGCAGCCGGCACGAAGCGCAGGGCGCCCATGGCGCGATCCCCGATGAAGGCCAGGCGATCCAGTGGCCCGGGATGGCGCAAACCCTGCTGACGGAACAACCGGTCCATCAGCAGCAGGCCCCAGCCATCGGGCAGGCTGTCGGCGATCAGGCCTGGCAGGCGGAGCAGGTGCGGTGGAAAGCCGCCATAAGCGGCGGCACGCAGCTTGAGGTGCAGCGGCGACAGTTCCAGCCCTTGCGCCAGCGCCTCGGGCGCGTATTCGAACAGCAGCGTGGTGCCATCGTCGGCGAGCAAGCCCAGTGGCCAGTCCTCGCCCCAGCCGCAGTAGTGGACGGCAAGGCGCTTCATGTGCTGCTCCGGCGGCGGGCTCGCTGCCGTTGGGTAGCCGCTTCGGCTTTTTCCATCTGAGCGATGGACTGGCGCTTGAGCACGAACAGATCCTCCAGCTCATTGACCAGCCCGAGCGCCTGCACCGCGCGAACCAGGGTTTCCAGCGAAGACTGGCCGCTGCTTTCCAGCTTGCGCAGTGCGCCCAACGAGAGGCCAGCCATCTGCGCCAGCTCGCGCTGGGGCAACCCCTGGGCCAACCGCTGCGCACGCACGCGTTGGCCCAGTATCTGGAGGATTTCGCTAGACGGCGCTAGATTTAATGACATTATTTTGTCTCTTATCTCAAAAAATCATTTTTAAGAGTCATTATAATGGTCTTTATATGGTTCTACCGCAAGCGGCATATTGCACAGTGATTGCCCACAGGGCAGCGGGCTGAAGCAGCCGCACCTCATGGGGAGTGCGTGTCATCTGCGCTCGAGCGGCGACTGCTTTGCTCGTAGCCCATGCCCAGTTCCTGGGCCTGCTTCGCCAGTGCCGCCATGGCGTCTTCGCTGGCTTGCGTGCTCGCCGCACCGCCGTTGCGCGCTTCTTCTATCGCAGCCAGCCACTTCGCCCATTTTTCCAGCGCCACCTTGCGCTCCTCGAAATAGTCGTACTGGTTGTAGACGCCCTCGATGTCGCGCACCTTGTGGTTCAGCGCCCGCTCGGCGACGAAGCGGTCCACGCCCAGCGCGGCCATGTGGGTGCGGGCCGTGCGGCGCATGTCATGCACGGTGAAGTGCTCGATGTCGTCCAGCGGTAGGCGGCGCAGCGCGACGTTCAGCGTGTCCGGGCTGATGTGGCCGAAGCGGTTCCGCCTCGGCACGCCGCCTTTCATGTGGATCAGCCGGCGCGCCGGGAACAGGTATTCGCTGTTGCAGGAGAACACCTGGACCTCCTCCAGCCACCGCAGGACCGGCGCCGCGAGCGGGATGTCGATGGACTGGTTCATCTTCGTGCGCGACGGGTGCAGCGACCAGACGCCACGCTTCAGGTCGAACTCGGTCCACCGAGCCGACAGCAACTCCATCTTGCGCACGCACAGGGCGAGCAGCAGCCACACGGCCAATTCGTTCTGGCGACCGAAGTTCGGTGTGTCCTGCATGGCCTTGGCGAACGCGGCGAGCTCATCGCGGTTCAGCCAGCGCTGTCTTGAGACCTCGAAGCCGCCTGCGTCTGAAATCTCGAAGCCGGAGGCCGGGTTGGTGTCGATCCACCGGCGCTTCACGGCGAAGTGGAACATGCGGAAGAGGTGACGCAGCGCATCGTTGGCGACGGTTGGCGCGCCTGCATCGAGGATGCGGGTGAGCACCTTGTCGATGTGCAGTGGCCGTACCTCCGTCACGCCCAGCTTGCCGATCACCGGCTCGATGTGGCGGCGGATGACGCGCAGCAC
>JAKLLJ010000470.1 GCA_023150215.1 Thauera sp.
GAGGCCGTCGCCCACCTCTACAACCCGCTCCACCCGGCCGTGCTGCGGCTCATCCACCAGACCATCCAGGCCGGCGCCAAGGCCGGCATCCCGGTGTCGGTGTGCGGCGAGATGGCCGGCGACCCGGAGTGTGCCCGCCTGCTCATCGGCATGGGCCTGCGCCAGTTTTCCATGCACCCGGCGCAGGTGCTGGAGGTCAAGCAGGCCATCCTGCGGGCCGACGCCTCCGACCTGACGCCCAAGGTCCAGCGCCTGCTCAAGCTGGACGACCCGGACCGGGTCCGCGAGGCAGTCGAAAAGCTCTGACCGGAACCTGCGCGCCGCTGCGGCTGTCCCCAGTTTGACTTGCCCCGCACCGGCGCGCTAATCTTGCCACTCAGCGCCGATTTGAACCCTTCAGCTTGCGGGCGCTTTACAAGTACGGCTAAAGCGACGGCAGCCCAGTCCGCGACCGTTCGCCGGCTGGGTTTTTCGTTTTTGGGACGAAACACGAATGCAAGAAGCTCAA
>JAKLLJ010000471.1:0-261 GCA_023150215.1 Thauera sp.
GGTGCTCCAGTTGCTGGTAGAGCGGGCCGGTGCGCTCGTCCCACAGGAGCTTCACGACCTGGACCAGCGCGCCGTTGCCGGTGGCCTCGGCGATGCGGAGGTGGAACACGCGGTCGGACGCCAACGGCTGACGGCCCTCGCGCCGCTCGCGCTCCATCTCGTCGATCGAGTCCTCGATCGCCGCGACCTGCGCCTTGCGCGCGGACTTCGCCGCGAGCGCAGCGCACTCGCCTTCGATCACGTAGCGCGCGCGCGACAGTT
>JAKLLJ010000471.1:271-506 GCA_023150215.1 Thauera sp.
CGCGGTCGCGTCGTTCGCCGCCGGCACGTCGCCCGCGCCGCCCGGTGCGAGCACGTAGATGCCCGAGCCGATGCGCACCTCGACCAGGCCCTCGACCTCGAGTGCGATCAGCGCCTCGCGCACCGACGGCCGCGACACGCCGAGCTGCTTCGCAAGGTCGCGTTCGGGCGGCAGCCGCGAGCCCGGCGGAAACTCGCCCGACCGGATGAGGCCGCGAATCTGGTCGGCGATCTGC
>JAKLLJ010000472.1 GCA_023150215.1 Thauera sp.
GCAGGTTCTCTTCCACGCTGAAGCTGGGGAACATCACCCGGTCTTCCGGCGCGTAGCCGATGCCCAGCCGCGCCCGCATGCGCGCCGGCACCGTGGCCAGGTCCTGCCCGTCGAGCAGCACGCGGCCCTCGTGGCCGGGCCGGAAGCCCATGACCAGCCGCAGCAGCGTGGTCTTGCCGGCGCCGTTGCGGCCGACGATGGCCACCGTGCTGCCGCGCCCCAGCTGGCACGAGATGCCGCGCAGCACCGGGATGCCGGCGATGGTGGTGGACACGTTCTCCAGCGTCAGCACGATTCGCCTCCTACTCGCCGATCACGTTCTTCACCACCACCGGGTCGCGCAGCACCTCTTCCGGCGCGCCGTCGGCGGCCACGCGCCCGGCGATCCAGGCGGCCAGGCGGGTGGCGTAGCGGCGCACGATGTCGATGTCGTGCTCGACGAATATGCTGGTGATCCTGCGCTCGCCCAGGGCTTTCATCAACACCGCCATCAGGCCGTGCTTCTC
>JAKLLJ010000473.1 GCA_023150215.1 Thauera sp.
CCACCACCGATACCAACGGCAGCACCGGCTTTGCTGCCTCTGTAATCGGCACGCCGCGCACATCCACCTGGACCTACAACCAATATGGACAGGTCCTCACTGCCGATGGTCCCCGCACCGATGCCGCCGACACCACCACCTACACCTACTACGACGCCACCGACCCCGATATGGGCAAACGCGGCCAACTCGCCAGCGTCACCAACGCCCTCGGTCAGCTCACCCAGATCACCAGCTACGATCTCAACGGCAACCCGCTCACGATCATTGACCCCAACGGGATCGTAACCACGCTCACCTACGACCCACGCCAGCGCCTCACCAGCCGCAGTGTCGGCAACGAGCTCACCAGCTACCAATACGACGGTGTCGGCCAACTCACCCAGGTCACCCTCCCGGACAACAGCCGCCTCAACTACACCTGGGATCCGGCGCACCGCCTCACCGGCATCAGCGACAGCCTCGGCAACCAGGTCATCTACACCCTCGACGCCATGGGCAACCG
>JAKLLJ010000474.1 GCA_023150215.1 Thauera sp.
GGGTCTGGTTGATGCCGCGCATGAAGGCGCCGATGAGTGCGCGGTCGGCGGCGGCGATGTCGTAGGCTTGGGCGCCGTCGATGGTTTCCGTGGCGATCCTGGCCTGCAGCGCGTTGAGCCCCTTGTGCAGGTCCATCACCAGCAGGTGCAGGCTGTCGGCGCGCTCCCGCTCGCCCGAGGTCATTGCCGCGATCTGCTCGCCGGAGACGAGGTCGTCGGCCTGGCACCAGGGCCTGGCGGCGAGCAGCTTCAGGCGCGCGGCGAAGCCGCCCCATTCGGGACTGCCGGCGGCCTGGATCGGCTCGAGCATGCGCTGCAGGTCCTGGTAGAGCGCCGTGCAGATGCCTTGCACACGGGGGATGCGGTAGAGGTTGCCTTCGCCGCGCCGGCTCTCGGCGACGATGCCGTCGAGCGCCTCGTCATCGATGCCGGCCGCCTGGCGCTCGATGCGCAAGGCAGGTGCGGCGCCGTCCGGCCGGTCGGCATGCCCCTGCGCCGTCTGCAG
>JAKLLJ010000475.1 GCA_023150215.1 Thauera sp.
TTCTGTCCACGGGCGTCGCGATCGTTTTCCAGCCAGGCATGACCGAACAGCCGCCCCTCCGCCTGCCGCATCGCGGCCACATCCACGCCGCCGGGCTGATCGGCCGCAAACGCCACCCGCCACCACTGCCGCAGCAGCGCCTTGATCGGCGGCGTGCGCCACTGGGCCGTCTGCTCGGCATTGCCGAGGAAGGCGGGTGTCAGGAACTGCAGTCGGTACTCGAGTTCAATCACGGCAATCCTCCTGTTCTCAGCGCGAGGCGGCGCGCCGCGCCGTCATCGCCACATTCCAGCGCGCCAGGCTCGCGCTGGCGCGGTTGCAGATCCAGCGCTCCACGCCGGCGGTGACCGTCTCGCCGTCCTCGTCGAGTTCGGCCAGGTGGCGGATGGGGTCGTCGACCGTGCGCAGGACCTCGATCAGCGTGCGCTCGCCCAGGCAGTGCACCGTGAAGCGGGCCTGGCTGTCGGCAGCGCATTCGGACTCGATGTGCTTCCAGCACTGGCTG
>JAKLLJ010000476.1 GCA_023150215.1 Thauera sp.
GGCGATGCCGACGCGACGGCGCGCGTTGCAGGCACCGAAGCGAGCACGCCGATTCCGGGCACCGGAATCGCGACTCGCGTCGCTCCCACATCCCAGCCCGCCGATCGCCTCGCCCGCTTCAGCCTCGCCCGCCTGGCGAGCTTCTCGGCGCGCGAGGCCACCGAGCTGCGCCGCGATCCGGTGCGGCTCACGCTGGCGCTGCTGGGCAGCCTGGTGCTGATGCTGGTGATGGGCTACGGCATCACCATGGACGTCGAGGACCTGCACTACGCGGTGCTCGACCACGACCGCAGCGTCGCCAGCCAGAGCTACACCCTGCGCATCGCCGGCTCGCGCTATTTCCTCGAACAGGCGCCGCTCGAGGGCCACGCCGACCTCGACGCGCGCATGCGTGCCGGCAAGCTGGCGATGGCGATCGAGATCCCGCCCGGCTTCGGCCGCGACCTCGCGCGCGGCCACGCGCCGCAGGTGGCGGTGTGGCTGGACGGCTCGATGCCGCTGCGC
>JAKLLJ010000477.1 GCA_023150215.1 Thauera sp.
CAAGGCTCCGGCAGGGCGTGGGCAAGCGACCCCGGACGGGCCGCCACCGATGACCCAAGCAAGAGCCGTGCAAGGCCTCCGCGCGCGGCGGCGGCAGACCCGTTCGTTCGCCGGAAGACGAGCCGGCCCGGAAGCGCCATTTCAGCTCACCGTTCGCGCCTTCCGGCGCTCCTACGCAAACCCTCGCGCACGCGCTGTAGGAGCGCCGGAAGGCGCGAGCTGTTGCGGCGAGGCTCGCGGGCGCTTGCCCGCGTTCGTGCGATCAGCGCACCACCGGTTGCGCCCGGCCGATCGCGTTGACCAGCCGCGCGCCGGCTTCATCGGCGGCGCCCTGTCAGCCATCGAAATGCAGCAACTCGGGCAGCGGCATGCGCTTCAACCAGCCGGCGGCCTCAAGTTCGGGGCGGGCATGAAAGTCGCGCACGTAGCCGATGCACAGGTAGGCGATCGGGATGATCTCCTGCGGAATGCCGAGCGCCGCGCGCAGCGCTGGCGGGTGCAGG
>JAKLLJ010000478.1 GCA_023150215.1 Thauera sp.
CGAACAGATAGCCGATGAACAGCATCTTGAACAGCACCACCAGGTCGATCGCCGGGCGGCCGTTGTTCGCGCAGTACAGCCCCTCGGTCTTCTCGCGGATGAAGTCGAAGCGGATGTAGGTGTCGATCAGCCGAAGCAGGTGATCACGCGGAACCAGTTGGTCCAGCGTCACCATCTCCAGTTCGGTCTGAGCAGTGGCGGCAGCAGGTTTGAGCATGCCGCCATTATAAAAAACGAAGCCCCCGGCGGGCGGGGGCTGGCGGAGGCTTGGCTTTGTCAACAGCCTGAGGCGACCTTCGGGTCGCCTTTTTCATGGCTGCGCCGCCTCAATCCCGCTCGAAGAGCGCGATCGACTCCACGTGCGAGGTCTGCGGGAACATGTTGGCGATCCCCGCGCCCTTGAGCCGATAGCCCTTTTCGTGGAACAACACCGCGGCATCCCGCGCCAGGGTGGCCGGATTGCAGGACACATAGACGATTCGCCGCGGCGCCGCTGGGCCCA
>JAKLLJ010000479.1 GCA_023150215.1 Thauera sp.
TCACGGCTGCTGCCGCTCCTACAGGAGGGTCACGTCGTCAGCGGAAGACGCTGCCGGTTAACCAAGCTGTAGGAGCGGCGGAAGCCGCGAACTTCTCCCTCCGCGCCCCGGCCAACCCGCATCCGCCGCTCACCCCCGCGCCGGCAGGAAGCTCTCCATCGCGAGCACCGCCTGCGCCACCTCCGCGATGCGCCGCCCCTGATTCATCGCGGTCTGCCGCAGCAGGCGATGCGCCTCATCCTCGGCCAGCCCCTGGTGGCGCATCAGCACACCCTTGGCACGCTCGACCAGCTTGCGTTCATCGAGCGCTGCACGCGCCGCGGCGAGCTCGTCGCTCATCACCTGCAAGCGGCGCGACTGCACCTGCAGCACATCGACGATCGAGCGCGTGAGCCGCGGCCCGAGCGGCGCAGCGGCTGAAGCCGCTCCCGGCTCGACAAACGCCGAATCGTCGTTCGCCGCCTCGGCGGCGAGCGCCACACCGAGCGGCGCCAGGGGGTC
>JAKLLJ010000047.1 GCA_023150215.1 Thauera sp.
CGATGCGCAGCAACCGTGAGCGCCTGCGCGTGATGGTGGTCGAGGACGACCGACTGCTGCAGAACATCTACCGCGAGACCTTCCTTACCTGGAGCCTGCCGCTCGACGTGCACCTGATGGAGCACGGCCTCGATGCGCTCGTCGAGGTCGGCCGCGAGCCGCCCGACCTGCTCATCGCCGACCTGCGCATCCCGGGCATCGACGGCTTCGAGATGATCCGCCGCCTGCGCGACAACCCCCTGTCGAGCGACATCGCCATCGTCGTGGTGTCCGCGCTCGGTCCCAAGGAGATCGCCGCGGCGGGTGGACTGCCGGAGGACATCACCGTCTATCGCAAGCCCATTCCCTTCCACGAGCTGCACGGCTACGTCCAGGCGATGATCTCGATGCGCCGCCGCGCTCGCCACCCGGGCTGAGCGCCGCCTGCCCCGCGAGCCTGCTCGATGGAGACCCCTCGCGCGATCCGCGGGATGAGCCTGCGCGCCAAGCTGATCGCGATCTTCATCGCGATCAAGGTGGTGCCGCTGGTGCTGCTGGCCGTGTTCGCCTGGAACGCCGCACGCGATCTCGGCGCACTCGTCACGCTGCGCGCGCTCACGATGTCCGAAGTGATGCGCGACACCCAGATGCGCACCGGGCAGACGGCGATCGACGACGCGATCTCCGCGCTCGACGACCGCTCGCGCGAGGCCATCGAAGCCCTGACCACCGGCGCCGCGCGCAGCATCGCGCAGTTCCTGCACGAACGCGACGAGGACATCCTCCACGCCGCCGCGCTATCACCCACCGAGGCCACCTACCGCCAGTTCATCGACGCCCACCAGCGTCGCATCGAAGACCACGGCCCCTACGTGCTCGACGCCGACGGCGAGCACTGGATCGAGGCCGTCCCGTCCGCACGCGCGCCCGAACTGGTGCGTGCGCCGCATCCGGACAACTCCAGCAATTTTCACTACCGCGCCCCCGACGACCACACCCGCAACCAGCGCCGACCGCTGTTCCTGGAGATGAGCTTCGTCGGCCTGGATGGTCGCGAGCGCATCAAGGTGCTCAGCGAAACCGGCCGCCAGCGCCTCGATCCCGCACTGCGCGACATCAGTCGGCGCGAGAACACCTTCGTGCGCGCCGAGACCTACTGGCCCGCGCTCGTGGCGCTGCGCCCGGGCGAGATCCACGTCTCGCGCGTGATCGGCGCCCAGGTGCGCGCACACTGGATCGGCGACTACACGCGCGCGCGCGCCAAGGCGCTCGACAAACCCTTCGCACCCGAGGAATCCGGCTACGCCGGGCTCGAGAACCCGGTCGGCAAGCGCTTCCAGGGCCTTATCCGGTGGGCCACGCCGGTGCTGCGCGAGGGCGCCATCATCGGCTATGTCACGCTCGCGCTCGACCACGCGCACCTGATGGCCTTCACCGACACCCTGCGCCCCACCCCCGAACGTCATGCCCCGATCGCCGACCCCGCCTCGGGCAACTACGCCTTCATCTGGGATGACCAGGGCCGCAACATCTCCCATGCGCGCGACTACTTCATCCACGGCTACGACCCCGAGACCGGCGAGCCCGCCGTGCCCTGGCTCGACCGTGATCTGTACCAGGACTGGCGTGAGAGCGGACAGGGCTGGGCACATTACTCCGCCAACCTGCGCCCCTACTTCGACCAGCGCCTCACACGCGGGCCGCACCCCGACTCCACCGCCTCGGGCCTGGTCGGGCTCGACTGCCGTTACCTCAACTTCTCGCCGCAATGCCTGGGCTGGCATGACATGACCGAGCACGGCGGCTCGGGCTCGTTCGCGATCCACTTCAGCGGGCTGCGCAAGCTCACCACGGTCGCCACCATTCCCTACTACACCGGCCCCTACGGCAAAAGTGCGCGCGGCTTCGGCTACGTCACGATCGGCGCCCATGTCGACGACTTCCACCGCGCGGCCACCGAGTCCGGCCAGCGCATCGGCCAGATGATCAGCGAAGCCGATGCGCTCACCCAGCGCGAGCGCGACACGCTGGTCGCCGACATCGACCACAGCCTCGGCCAGACCACCACCCGGCTGGCCGTGTCCACCTTGGCGATGGTGTTCGCGGTGATCCTGATCGCGATCTGGATGGCCAACCTGCTGTCGCGCCGCATCACCCAGGTGGTCGACGGCATCGACCGCTTCCAGCGCGGCGAACTCGGCCACCGCCTGCCGGTGGTCGGCGGCGACGAGATGGCCCGCCTGTCGAGTGCTTACAACCATATGGCCGACACCGTCGAGGCTTCGATCCGCAGCCTCGAGGCCGCCCGCCACACCGCCGAACAGGCCAACCGCATGAAAAGCGAGTTCCTCGCCAACATGTCGCACGAGCTGCGCACGCCGCTCAACGGCGTGATCGGTTTCGCCGAGTTGCTCAGCCTCGAACTCACCGACCCCGAGCAGCGCGCCTGCGCCACGACGATCCATGACAGCAGCGTGCATCTGCTGGCCGTGCTCAACGACATCCTCGATCTGGCCAAGGTCGAGGCCAACCGCCTGAGCCCGCAGGCCCAGCCCTTCGACCTGTCGGCACTGCTCGGCTCGATCGCCGCGCTGCACAAGGTCAACGCCGAGGCCCGCGGCGTCGAGCTGCAGGTCGAGCTGCCGACCGCGCCGTGCATCATCCACTCCGATCCGGTGCGAGTGCGCCAGATCGTCGAGAACCTGCTGTCGAACGCGGTCAAGTTCACCCATCAGGGCCACATCGCGCTCAGCCTCGCGCCGGGCGCCGACGACATCACGGTGAGCGTGACCGACACCGGCAGTGGCATCGAGCACGACGAGCTCGAACGCATCTTCGAACCTTTCTACCAGGCCAGCCCCTTCCTCAACCGCTCGCACGGCGGCACCGGGCTCGGCCTCACCCTGTCGCGCCGGCTCGCGCACCTGATGGGTGGCGAACTCAGCGCCCGCTCCGAACTCAGCCACGGCTCGAGCTTCGTGCTGCGCCTGCCACGCGACTTTGGCGGTGCCGAAGGAGACCCGCAGCCATGAACACCCTCGCCTTCATCATCGACGACAGCGCCATCAACGTCGCCGTGGCCCGCCTGCTGCTCAAGCGCCTCGGGTGGTCGGTGGAAGAATTCAACAGCGCGCTACCGATGCTCGCTCGCCTCGCCGAGGTTCGCCCGGCCTTCATGCTGCTCGACATCTCGATGCCCGACATGGGCGGCGAGGAGGCCTGCCGCCGCATTCGCGCCAGGCCCGAATGGGCCGACATACGCGTCATCGCCTACACCGCGCATGCGATGGACGCCGAACATCAGCGCTATCTCCATGCGGGCTTCGACGACATCCTCACCAAGCCGGTCACCCTGGGCACCCTCGAAGCCGCGATCGGCCGTGCGCCCGGTCCGGCCCCGCAGGCGGTCTGATCACCGCCCGCCCAGCGGACCAGCAAGGGACGAACGCCGATGCCCACCGGACACTTCGATGCCGCAGCGCTCAGCGCCGACATGTTCAACAGCCGACCCGCCCTGCGCGCGGTGCTCGAGACCTTGCTGCCCTGGCTGGTCGAGACGCGCAGCCAACTCGCCGAGGCCATCACCCGCGGCGAAGCCGAAGCGTTTGGACACGTCCTCCACCGCATGCGCGGCGCCCTCGCACAACTGCGCGCTGCAGATGCAGTCAGCCATATCAGGGTCCTGGAAGAGCAGTCCGCCCAAGACGGTGGCCCGACGATCCCGTCCGAGCACCCCGCCCTGGCCGCACTCGACGCCGAACTCGACGCCCTCGCCAGCGAAGTGGCCGCCTATCTCGCCACGCTGCGCGACGACGCCGAACAAAAAACTTCCTACCCACCGACCGAGCAGCTATAATCTTGCGCTTTCGCGGACAGGTGGATGAGTGGTTTAAGTCGCACGCCTGGAAAGCGTGTTTGGGATAATATCCCAACGCGGGTTCGAATCCCGCCCTGTCCGCCAGAACACCCGGAAAGTCCTGCAAATCTATGATTTGCAGGACTTTTTGTTTTTCTCGCGCCTCACCCCCTCCACGACCTATAGTGAAATCAGGCTAGCAGTTCGATCCGGGTCCAGGGTCCTCCATGCCGGGGGGCGCCCACACCGTCAGGGGGTCGCAAGATGTCTGCAATTGCGCACGATTCTCCGGCCCGCCCATCAGGGCGTCTCGCTCTGGCAATCGGCTTCCTGATGACCGGCGCCTTCTGGATCCGGTTCACCGAATTTCTCCAAGTCAGCCTCGATTTCACTTGGTTCCTGCCCTTGCTGGCGGGGTGGCTGACCTGCAAGCATGGGATCGGCGTGCTGCGCGCGTGGTGGCCGCTTGCGCTTCTGCCCTCACTGGGCGTCACTCTTGGCGACGGCATCGGGATCCGCTTCGGGGTCTCGAGCGCAACGCTGTTGCTCTCCCTGATCATCGCTGCAGCCATCGACGGGCGGCTCGCGATGCCCTCGCCGAGGCGTTGGCTGCGGGGCAACACCGCCTTTCCTGCGATCGTCGGTTTCTGCCTGCTCGTGGTCGCCGCCCTCGACCCTGCGCCTTGGCGGGTGGTCTCGCCCCCGGGCGAACTCAGGATCAATCTCCTCGCCATCCCGCCCCTCCTCATCCTTCTCGTCTCCATCCGTTGGGAAGAACTGGCATCCTCGGTCTGGACAGGGTGGGCGCAGCGAACCATCGGCACGCTTGCCGTCCTGGCGGCGGCGTTGGTTCTGGCGGGACTGGCGAGCACGGGCTCGGTCAGCCTCGGATCCGCGAGCATTCGCTTCGGCACCTACAGCCTCTCCACCTTAGTCCCGATCGCCTGCTTCGGCCTCGTTCTTCTCGGGTGTTGCCGTCCGCTCGCCCTCGCTGCCCTGCTCTTCGCCGGCGTAGTCATCGATCGCGTTTTTGCCATCGCCGTCGGCGCGTCACTCACCCCTTTCATGGCTGCGGAGGATTGGTCGCGCCTCGCCTGGGATAGCCTGCCGGGAGGCCTCGCGGCAATCCTCACGGGCCACGTATTCCGCGCGCTCCTCGCCCCTGGCGGTTTCAGCCTGCCCGACGGCAAAGCGATCGCGCATCTGGCACTGGCGTGGATCGCCATGGTGCTGATTACGCCCCTGCTGACGCGCTTCACCGCGCCGTCTTACGGGTCGGCGCTGTGGCTGGTGGCAGCGATCTCGTTTGCGGCAGGCACCTACTGGCGCGCGCGCAGCCTGGTCTTCGTGCCCCCCTTGCTGATGTGTCTGTGGCTGTTCGCCGCGGCGATCACACCGGCGGGGCTGGGAGGTGGTGCGTCCGGAGCACTCGCAGCCATTGCGCTGGTCAGTTTCCCCTTCGCGTTCTGCGGCGTTTTCCTTGCGATCGGTCGTGAACTCGCACCGCTCGATTCTTCACGCGACGGTCCGTCCGCGATTGGACCTGCACACGCAGACGCCATCGCGCTGATCGACGTGTCGCCGCTTGCGGAGATCGTCGAGCAGGTCGATCGTTCGGCGACCTGGCGCTCCTTCCTCGTCGCCGCCGCGCCCTTCCTGGTGCTTTGGCAGCTCTTCGAGCTGTACGGCGTGCACCGCTTCGTCGAGCAGGCATCGGAGGCCTTCGGCGGCGAGCCGATGCTCGAGGACTGGCACTATGCGGTCGGGGCCCTGCTTGCGCTCGCGCCGCTCGGCTTCGCCTTCTGGGACTGGCTGGATCGCCAGGACCGATTCCGAATGCTGGCACTCGCGAGTGGATGCATCCTTGGCGCAATCCTGTGGCAGCTCTTCGGCGGACTGTTCGGCTACAGCATGTGGGAGCTGATCGACGAGTTCGCGGACGCCCCGCTCGTGATCGTCGGCGTCTTCGCCTGTCTGTTGCCTGTGCCCGTGTCCGGCCTGCTGGCGGGCACCGACCGCCGCATTGCACAGCCCGTTTTCCTTGGCCTCTGCGGGGTTCTCATTGCTGCGGCGCTTGCCGGGATCGGATGGCTTGCGATGCAGGACGACCTCGAGGTAACGGAGTTGCTCGGCACCTTGGCCTTGATCGGCGCCCTCGCCTTCGTCTGTCTTGCCGTCGCCCGCTTCGTCCGTCTGCGGCTTCTGCTGGCCGGCGACCGTCCGCGGGAACTGCTGTTCGGCGCCCTTCGCGACAAGGGCTTCTGGGTCCGCATGGCCGCCGCGTCGGGCCTGCCGTCCTCATCGTGGCACCTTGGCGCGCTGAAGAATCCCGCCTTCTGGGCCCTGTTCCTTGCGCGCTTCGTCGTCTACACGGGCGGCGTGGTCGCGCGATCCTGGACCCTCATCGGCGCCGCCGTGATCCTCCTCGGACACGCGCTGTTCCACGCCGGCAAGCGCCTGAGCGCACGCGAGATGTGGCGCCCGACCGTGGCCTCCGCATCGGATCGCCCGATCCTGTTCCTGCGCGGCTTCGACGACGATCAATGCACCTTCCACCGTCGCGCCTGGAACCTGCCCGCACGCTGGCTGGATCTCTGGTGCTTTCGCCAGAACCTGGACGAGGCGCTGGTCGATGAGCTTGCACAGTTCGGCCCGGTGATCGCGCTGGGCCGACCAGACGACAAGCGCACGCCGTTCGGTGCCCGGCGCCATTACTCGGACCATGCGGATTGGCAGCGGACCCTGGCCGCCGCCGCCCGCTCGGCCCAGGCGATCGTGCTGGTGGCGAGCGACTCGCCGGGGGTGAAATGGGAGTACGACCTCCTGAAGAACGAGGGCATGCTCGAGAAGGTGCTGCTGGTGTTCCGCCCCGACGCGGCGCACAGGGCCGCCAACCGCCACGCCGCTCAATGGTTCCACTCCGCCGCCGGCACGAAGATCGACGAGGCCATTGCCGCCGGCCTGTATCCGGTGAGCCTGCGACTCGCCGCAGGCGTGGCCCTCATGGCCGCAGCGAAGTCCCCAGGCGCTGCGGCCAGCGTGCTGTCGCTACGCCTACACTTCCACGAGCCCCAAGCGCAGTGAAGCCGTGGCCGCTGGCCTATACTGCAGCGCACTGAATTGCCCCCGAGGTGAGCATGACCCAGACCAGCCCAGAGATCGGCCACAGCATCGTCGCCAACGGCATCCGCACCAACTACCACGATCTCGGCGACGGCTTTCCGGTGCTGATGATCCACGGCTCCGGGCCGGGCGTCTCCGCGTGGGCCAACTGGCGGCTGGTGATGCCGGCGCTGGCGAAGCAGGCGCGGGTGATCGCACCGGACATGGTCGGCTTCGGCTTCACCGAGCGCCCCGCGGGGCAGCGCTACGACATGGACAGCTGGGTGGATCAGGCGGTGGGGCTGCTCGATGCGCTCGGAATCGACCAGGCCGACCTGATCGGCAATTCCTTCGGCGGCGCGCTTGCGGTGGCGCTGACGATCCGCCATCCGCAGCGCGTTCGCCGCCTGGTGCTGATGGGCGCGGTGGGCGTGCACTTCCCGATCAGCGAGGGGCTGGACGCGGTGTGGGGCTATACGCCCTCGATCGCCAACATGCGCCGGATCATGGACTACTTCGCCTGGGACCGCGGCCTGGTCAATGACGAGCTCGCCCGCCTGCGCTACGAGGCCAGCATCCAGCCGGGCTTCCAGGAAGCCTTCGCGGCGATGTTCCCCGCGCCGCGCCAGCGCTGGGTGGATGCGATGGCCAGCCCCGAGGCCGACATCGCCGCCCTGCCGCACGAGACGCTGATCATCCACGGCCGCGACGACCAGGTGATTCCGCTGGCCACCTCGCTGCGCTTCTCGCAGCTCATCTCGCGCTCGCAGCTGCACGTTTTCGGGCGCTGCGGCCACTGGACGCAGATCGAGCACTCGGCGCGCTTCACGCGCCTGGTGGGCGATTTCCTGACAGAGGCGCAAGCCGACGAGCCGCGCCCGCTCGGCTGACGAACGAGCAGGATGGCGAGGGGCGAAAGATCCAGCCCCCAGCCATCGACGGCACCCTGGTGCACACTCACGGTCTACCGGCAAGGTTTCAACACAGGAGGTGATCATGGAACAAGGCATTCACACGATCAGGGATCTCTTCGCCCAGCTTGGTCTGCAGAACAGTGACGCGGAGATTGCCGCCTTCATCAAGGCGCACTCCCCCTTGCCGGACTTCGTCAAGCTGGCCGACGCCCCCTGCTGGACCGAATCGCAGGCCACCTTCTTGCGCGAAGAACTGGCCGAAGATGGCGACTGGGCAGAAGTCGTCGATCAACTCAGCGCTGCGCTTCGCGGCTGCTGAGAAGACGCCGCCCGAGGTGGCGGTCACCTGCCCGCCACCTCGATGCGCTGTGCAGCATGGCGGCATGGCACCACGGCGACCGCCGCACAAACGCTAGCGCAGCGACGGCAAGCGCGACCCCATTCCATGCACCTCAGCCGCAGTTGCCGCCCGAGCAGCAATCGCCTGAGCGAATCGGCTTCAGCGTCGGCTGCTCGAGCCCGGCCCAGCGCGCGAGTTCGCTGCGGGTGGGATGGCGGCCCGAAAGCGCCATCTCGCCGTTGACCAGGATCAGCGGCAGCGCGTCGTGCCCGGAGCGCTCGAGAAAGTCCTCGACGACCGCGTTCTGCGCGAACGCGAGCGGCTGCTCGGCAAAGCTGAAGCGCTCGATGCGTGCGCCCTGCTTTGTCGCCCACTCGACATCGGTCGCGAAGTCGGCCAGTGCCTGGTCTGCGGCGGCGCCGCCCAGCGAAAGATCGAACACCTGGATGCTTGTCATGCTTGGTCTCCATTGCCCGCCGAGCGGGCGGAATGTCTTGAAGGAACGGTCGGTGCAGGCACCCGAGGCCCCTGCGTCGCGGGACGTAGTGTTCAGCCTTGCGTGGTGATTGGCAAGCGCCCAGATCAAGGCGCTGCCTGCGCGCAGGATGCATGCGCACAAGCGGCGGTGTTCGAGACGTGTTCGGTTTCGCGCGGAAACGCCTGCGCTGCTATGCCGCGGCGCGGATCCACTCCGCAATGCTCGCCGCGGTCGGAATCCGCCCCGACGACACCAGCTTCTCGTTGATCACCAGGCCCGGCGTCTTGAGCACGTCGTAGGCGACGATCTGCCCCATGTCGGTGACCTTGACGACTTCCGCGTCGACGCCGGTGGCGGCCACCGCCTCGTGCACGATCTCTTCGAGCTTGCGGCAGTTGGCACAGCCGGGACCGAGAACCTTGATGTTGAGCATGATCAGACTCCTTTGAGTGAAGAGGCGGTCGCGCGCCGGCTGGCGATCGACAGCAGCAGCGCGAGCGCGGCGATGAAACCCGCGAGGTAGAGCGCGAGCGAGAACAGGGAGGTGCCGTCGATCCAGGCGCCGTAGATGAGCCCGGCGACCGCGCTGAACAGCGCCACCAGGCCGACGTAGGTGAAGGTCTTCTTGCGGCCGATGATCGCCGAGATGATCAGGATGCTCTGCAGCGACAGCTCGGGGTCGGACATCAGGTAGGCGAGCAACGGGCCGCGGTGCATGCCGAGGTCGAGGAACATCTTGGCGATCGGCACCTCGACCAGGGTCGGGAAGTACATGAACACGCCGAACACCACGCCCGCCAGGTTGCCGGTGAGCGAATTGGTGCCGGCCAGCATCTCGATCCATTCCGGGGGGATCAGCACGCGGATCATGCCGACGACGAACACGCCCGCCACCAGTAACGGGAATATCTGCTTCACGAAACGCCACGACTCCCACAGCCAGTCGCGCAGCTCGTCCTCGCTCAGGCGGTGGCGCACGATCGTGTGCAGCGCCGCGAGCGCGGCGGCGACTGCGAAGAACTTGCCGGTAAGGCCGATGCGCAACCCGCCGTCCACCGGCTGCACCGCGAGCGCCGCCACCAGCAGGGTCGCCGCGATCAGGCCCAGGCTGATCCAGGTCCACGCGTTGGCGCCGTCGACGATGTTCTCGAAGCCGCGCCAGGCGGCGTAGCCGATCGAGGCCAGCAGCGCGATCAGCACCACGCCCTGCACCGACACGCCCTCCTCGCCCTTGGCGGCGTCGTAGGGCACCAGGCGGTCGAGCGCGGCCTGCCAGGCTTGCGCGTCACCAACGGCCAGCTCGAAGTTGAGGTAAGTGCCGGTGAGCACGTCCAGCTTCAGCGTGCCGGCGAGCAGCAGCGCCACCCACACGAACAGGAACACCAGCGCCATCCGCCCCATCCCCGCGCCCTGCGCGCCAAAGGCGCTGTCGGTGGCGAAGTCGTGCGCGGCGTCGTCGGCGCGGAAGAGCAGCGCCATGATGAGGCCGATGCCGATGCCGAAGGTGAGCGACAGCACGAAGCGCGCGATCGCCAGATCGGGCCCGATGATGCCGCCGGTGTAGACCAGCGCCAGGATGTTGGCCGCCGGCGCGAAGAACAGGAAGGTGATCGCCGGGCCGAGGCCCGCGCCCTTCTTGTAGATGCCGGCGAAGAGCGGAACGATGGTGCAGGAGCACACCGCCAGCAGCGAGCCCGCGGCGGCGGCGGCCGGGTAGGAGACGGTCTTGCTGGAATTGCGGCCGAGGAAGCGGGTGATGGTCTCCTTGGGAATCAGCGCCGACATGGCGCCGGCGATGAAGAAGGCCGGCAGCAGGCACAGCAGCACGTGGGCCGCGAGATAAGCCGCCAGATTGCCCAGCCCGCCGTAGAAGACGGGGAGAACCGCAGAAAACAGGGTGTCCATCACACGACTCCAGCAAATTCATCGAGCACCGGGTGTCGATGGGGGATGCTACAACGACCGCCAGGCCAGGCATCGCAATGCCTGCGCGCGTTTTCTACATGCGAGCGTGCCGCCTGGCGCGAAGGTTAGCGGCTGCCGCCGCTCCTACACCCCCCGAACCGCAGCCCCCTGTAGGAGCGGCGGAAGCCGCGAACCACCCCCAACCGCAGCGCCCCGTAGCAGCGGCGGAAGCCGCGAACCACCCCCAACGCCCCGGTGTAGCCGCGAACCGTCGCCCACCCCCCGACGCCCCTCATCAATGAAGACGTCCGAGATGGAAAAAGGATGCAGCACAACGACAAGGGAACGCGCACCGGCGAGGACGAAACACGTGCGCGCGGCGCACCTTACCCAAGCGGCGGCCTTGGCACGAAGCAGCACACCCTGCCGCGCGCGTCGAGCTGGACTTGGCAGGCGCACAGCAGCTGCGCCCGCAGGCGCTGGCGCGCGCGTTGCACGCGTGACTTGGCGCCCGGCAGCGACAAGCCCTTGAGTTCGGCAAAAGCCTTCTGGCTCATGCCGCCGATGTCGCACAGCTCGAGCGCCTCACGATCCTCGGCGGCGAGCTCGGTCAGCACCCGCGGCAGGCAGGCCGACAGCAGATCCACCGGCTCAAGCCCGGACTCGCCAGCCTCTTGCGTGAGCACCGCGAACGCCTCCTCGATCGCGTTCGCTGCCAGATCCTCCGCCAGCGGCGTGCTGCTGCGCGTGCGCCGCGCATGATCGACCGCCGCGTTGCGCGCCACCTCGAACAGCCACGCACGCGGGTTGCTCACCGCGCAGAAGCGCTCGCCCTGACGCAAGGCCTTGAGGAACAGGTCGTGCAGCACATCCTCGGCCTCCGACACCGGGCGGACATGGTGACGCAGATAGCGCAGCAGTTCGGCTTCATGCGCCGACCAGGCAGCGAGCAGGCAGGGGACGGTCACGTCGGGGCACTCATTCGGGAGCCTTGGCCGATCGATCGGGTGCGAGCGTCGGGCCCTTGGCGTCAGACCGACGCCTGGTTCACCCGTGCCGACAGCTCGGCCGCGCTCTCCTTGCGCTCGCTGTAGCGATCGACGAGATAGGGCGTGATATCGCGGGTGAGCAGCGTGAACTTCACCAGTTCCTCGACCACATCGACGACACGGTCGTAATAGGCCGAGGGCTTCATGCGGTCGCCTTCGTCGAACTCGAGGAAAGCCTTCGCCACCGAGGACTGGTTGGGGATGGTCAGCATGCGCATCCAGCGCCCGAGCACGCGCATCTGGTTGACCGCGTTGAAGGACTGCGAGCCGCCACACACCTGCATCAGCGCGAGGGTCTTGCCCTGGGTGGGGCGCACGGCGCCGACCGAGAGCGGAATCCAGTCGATCTGCGTCTTCATGATGCCGGTCATCGCGCCGTGGCGCTCAGGCGAGCACCACACCATGCCCTCGGCCCACTGCGCGAGCTCGCGCAACTCGACCACCTTGGGGTGGGTGTCGGGTGCATCGTCGGGCAGTGGCAGGCCGCTCGGGTTGAAGATGCGCGTCTCGGCGCCCATGGTGCGCAACAGGCGTGCGGCCTCCTCGGCCAGCAGGCGGCTGAACGAGCGCGCGCGCAGCGAGCCGTAGAGCAGCAGGATGCGCGGCGGGTGGACCGACGCTTGCGCGGCATGCAACTGCGCCGCTGCGGGCACGCGAAACAGCGCCGGATCGACGTTGGGCAGCTCGGCCTTGAAACGATCGGACATCTGCTCAGCCACGTCGCCCCTCCATATCGGCAGGCATGAACCAGTGCTGCGTGCGGTTGACGATCGCCACCAGCGACAGCATCACCGGCACCTCGACCAGCACGCCGACCACGGTCGCCAGCGCCGCGCCCGAGTTGAGCCCGAACAGTGAGATCGCCACCGCCACCGCCAGTTCGAAGAAGTTCGAGGTGCCGATCAGGCAGGCCGGTCCGGCGACGTTGTGCGGCAGCTTCAGCGCCTTGGCCGCGACGTAGGCGATCACGAAGATGCCGTAGCTCTGCACGATCAGCGGCACCGCAATCATCGCGATCACCAGCGGCTTGTCGACGATGGTGTTGGCCTGAAAGCCGAACAGCAGCACCACGGTGGCGATCAGGCCGATGATGGACCAAGGCTTGAGCCGGCCGACCAGGTCGGCGACCGCCGTCGGGGAACGGCGCTCGAGCGCATGCCGGGTCGCCATGCCGGCCAGGAGCGGCAGCACCACGTAGAGCACGGTGGACAGCACCAGCGTCTCCCACGGCACGGTGATGTCGGTGACGCCAAGCAGAAAGGCGGCGATCGGCGCGAAGGCGAAGACCATGATGAGGTCGTTCACCGACACCTGCACCAGGGTGTAGTTGGCGTCGCCCTCCACGAGCTGGCTCCACACGAACACCATCGCGGTGCACGGCGCCACGCCGAGCAGGATCATGCCGGCGATGTATTCGCTGGCCGACTGCGGATCGACCCAGGGTGCAAAGAGGTAGTGGAAGAACAGCACGCCCAGCGCAGCCATCGTGAATGGCTTGATCAGCCAGTTGACCACCAGCGTGAGGATCAGCCCGCGCGGCTTGCGGCCGACGTCCTTCACCGCGTGCCAGTCGATCTGGATCATCATCGGATAGATCATCACCCAGATGAACACCGCGACCACCAGGTTGACATGTGCGACCTCGATCGCGGCGATCCCCTGGAAGACGCCGGGCATCACGAGCCCGAGGCCCACCCCGGCGAGGATGCCCAGGCCGACCCAGACGGTCAGGAAGCGTTCGAACAAACCCATATCAGTTCTCTATTCGCCCTCGGGCGCAGTGGTCAGATCGATCATCCATCGCTCTCGCGGCAGAAAGCGCGCCCCGGGAAGTCTCCCGCAGGAGCGGCGCAAGCCGCGAGCCTTGCCTTCCCCCCGGCAGGCGCCCCCGGCCGTAAAATCTCGCGGCTTCCGCCGCTACAGGGGGCCAGAATGCGGGCGGGTTTCTGTAGGAGCGCCGGCAGGCGCGAACGCGGCGGGGGACATGGCCACGCGCGTCGATTGTCCGATCGCCCGGGTTCGCGGCTACCGCCGCTCCTACATAAACCACCACCGCTCCCCGCCCAGCACCGCACCGCCCGCCCCCTGTAGGAGCGGCGGAAGCCGCGAACCGCCCCGCATTCAGCCACCCCACGCTCCGCGGCTGCCCTGCGGCTAGCACTTCACCCCCTCGCCACAGGCGCCGACCCGCGTCTCCTCGCAGCGCTCGGGCATGCCGTCGCAGCATTCCGCCGTCAGATAGCCGATCAGCTCGCGCATCAGCGGCAGGTTGGCGCGGTAGCGCTGGAAGCGCCCCTCCTGCTCCACCGAGACCAGCCCGGCGTGGGTGAGCGCCTTGAGGTGGAAGGAGGTGTTGGTCGGCGGCAGATCGAGTGCGGCGGAAATCTCCCCCGCCACCAGGCCTTCCGGCCCCTTGCGCACCAGCAGGCGGAACACATCGAGCCGGATGCCGGACGACAGCGATTCGAAGACGGCGAGTGCAGCGGGCTTTTCCATGTCAGTTCTCGTGATCTCTCGGACGGGCGGTGAATACTCCGCGCCCCGGCCTGCGGACGCAATGATCGCCCGGTTCATGGAAGGGTGTCATGTTCCACTGCGTGCTGCATCGGCAGCGCGAGCGTGGCCGCCCAGCACAGCACCAGCATCAGCGCCGAGCCGATCAGCGCATACAGCAAGCCGCCCCATTGGTACAGCAGCCCGGACAGCAGCGTGCCGACGAAGCGCCCGAGCGCGTTGGCGGCGTAGTAGAAGCCGACGTCCTCGGCCGCCTTCTCCGAGCCGGCGTAGGCCAGCACCAGGTAGGAATGGACCGAGGAGTTGACCGCAAAGGCGAAGCCGAACACACCCAGGCCGGCGACCACCACCCACTCCAGCGCCGGCAACTCCAGCACCACCGCGACTGCAAGCAGCACCGGCACCAGGGCCAGCAAGGCCGACCACAGGCGCGCGGCCGGCACCTCACAGCTCAGCCCGTCGGTGCTGCGACGCACGATCTGCGGCGCCAGCGCCTGCACCAGCCCGTAGCCGATCGTCCACACGGCGAGGAAGGTGCCGACCATGGTGAAGGTCCACCCGGCGGAATACAGGAACACCGGCACGCCAACGACGAACCACACATCGCGCGCACCGAAGAGGACCACGCGCGCAGCGGCCAGCACGTTGACGCCCCGGTTCTTGGCGAA
>JAKLLJ010000480.1 GCA_023150215.1 Thauera sp.
GGCGGCACTCGATTACGGCTTTCCGGTGGATCAATTGATTCAGGCGCTCAAGTACGGTCATCGGCTCAGCACGTCGAGGTTGTTCGTCGACCTGATGGCGGCGGCACCAGTTCCTGAGGCTGACATTGTTTTGCCGATGCCGCTCCATCCGGCGCGCCTCCGGGAGCGTGGCTTCAATCAGGCTGCCGAGCTGGCCCGGCCCCTGGCGCAGCGTTGGGGGCTGCCGGTGTTGCTGGATGGCGTGATGCGCGATCTCGATACTACGCCCCAGGCGAGCCTGCCCTGGAAGGAGCGGGTGGCGAACATCCGCGGGGCCTTCCGGGTGACCGCGCCGCTGGCGGGGAAGCGGGTGGTGGTGGTCGATGACGTGATGACCACCGGCGCGACGCTGGCAGAGTTAGCCCGGGCGCTGAAGGCGGCGGGGGCGCTGCGGGTCGAGAACCGCGTGGTGGCGCGTACGCCTGCGCCGGCTTGATCGGGCGGGGACGGGCGTGCACAATC
>JAKLLJ010000481.1:0-251 GCA_023150215.1 Thauera sp.
ACACCTGGATCACCGGCATTGTGCTCATGGTGCTCACCGGCGCGGTGGTGCTGGGCGGTATCCGGCGAATCGGCGCGGTGGCCGAGTGGCTGGTGCCCTTCATGTGCATCGGCTACATCCTGAGCGTGGGCGTGGTGCTGTATGTGTTCGCCGACCGCATCCCCGAGGCCTTCGCCACCATCTTCACCCAGGCCTTCAACCCCACCGCGGCCACCGGCGGCTTCGTCGGCTCCACGGTGATGATGGCGATC
>JAKLLJ010000481.1:261-500 GCA_023150215.1 Thauera sp.
ACGAAGCCGACCTGGGCACTGCCGGCATCGCCCAGGCCGCCGGCGCCACCCCCGATCCGGTGTACTCGGGCCTGATCGGCATGATGGGCACCTTCATCGACACCATCATCGTGTGCACCATGACCGGTCTCGCGATCATGGTGAGCGGCGTCTGGACCTCCGGCGCCACCGGCGCAGTGCTGAGCGCCCAGGCCTTCGAAGCCGCGATGCCCGGCGTCGGCAAATACCTGCTGGCGGTT
>JAKLLJ010000048.1 GCA_023150215.1 Thauera sp.
GGCGCCAACCGCGCCCGTCCAGACCCTCGCGGCTGACGCCGCTCCTGCAGGGCAATCCAGCGCCATGGGCGCCCGCGGGGGCGTCCATGGGCGTTTGCTGAATCACAGGCCCAGGCGTGCCCGTGTCTCCGCGGTCGGCTCGCCACCCGGCGTCCATCCGCGCACCTGATAGTACTCGGGCAGCATCTTCGCCAGGCCGTTGACCAGGCCCTTGGCCGGGCCGGTCTTGGCCGGTTCCTGGGTGAGGCGCGGCGGCAGGTTGTCATCCTTGGCGGTGAAGCCGGCGGCGTTGTTGAACATGCGCTCCATGTTCCAGATGCGCTCGCCCACCTCGTTGAGCTTCTCCATGCTCCAGTCGCCCTCGCACGCCGCGGCGACCTGCGGCTGCACGTCGGCCAGGGTCCACGCGAAGCTGGTGAACACGCAGATCCCGGCGGAGTCGAACACCGCGGTGGCGTCCTGGAAGGCCTTCACCAGCTCGGGCTTGCCCTCGGTGGCGAGCGGATCGGTCTTGACCGGGATGCCGAGCACTTCCGACGCCACGGTGTAGCCGCGCAGGTGGCAGGCGCCGCGGTTGGACGTCGCGTAGGCCAGGCCCATGCCCTGGATGCCGCGCGAGTCGTAGGCGGGGAATTCCTGGCCCTTGACGCTCATCGACAGCTCGGGGCGACCGTACTTCTCGCACAGGCGCTTGCTGCCCAGGCCGAGCTCCTTGCCGAAGCCCTCGCCCGCCGCGGTCATCTCCACCATCTTCGCAAGCGCCTCGGCGGACCCGAACGGGGCGGCCATGCCGATCTTCTCGTCGGTGAGGATGCCGAGCTCGTAGAGCTCCATCGCCGCGCCCACGGTGGCACCGAAGGAGATCGGGTCCATGCCCTGCTCATTGCAGATCAGGTTGGCGTACTGCAGGGCCTCGAGGTCACCCACGCCGTTGGCCGCGCCGAGCGCCCACGCCGCTTCGTACTCCAGGCCGCCGGAGGCGCCCCAGTACTTCGGGCTGTTCTTGACCGTAAAGTGGGTCTTGTCGATCTCCGAGATGCGCCCGCACGCGATGGTGCAGCCGAAGCAGGCGGCGTTGGTGACCAGGTGGGTCTTGCCGTCGGACTCGCGCTTCTCGTGCATGGCCTCGGCGGAGATCTTCGAGGCGTCCTCGAACTGCACGTCGCGGTGATTGCGGGTGGGCAGCGCGCCAATCTCGTTGATCACGTTCATCAGCACCTGGGTGCCGTACTTGGGCAGGCCCTGGCCGGTGACCGCGTTGTCGGCGAGCACCTTCTTGGCTTCGTTCGTGGCCTTGAGGAAGGCACCGAAGTCCTTGATGCCCGACACGCCCTTGGTGCCGCGGATCGCCACCGCCTTGAGGTTCTTCGAGCCCATCACCGCGCCCACGCCCGAACGCCCGGCGGCGCGGTGCAGGTCGTTGACGATGCAGGCGTAGAGCACCTGGTTCTCGCCGGCGACGCCGATCGAGGAGACGCGCACCAGCGGGTCCTGGAGTTGCTCCTTGATCTTCTCCTCGGTCTCCCAGCAGCTCTTGCCCCACAGCCCGGCGGCGTCACGCAGCTCGACCTTGTCATTCTCGATGTAGAGCCACACCGGCTTGGCCGACTTGCCCTCGAAGATCACCATGTCCCAGCCGGCGAACTTCATCTCGGCGCCGAAGAAGCCGCCCGAGTTCGAGCACGCGATCGCGCCGGTGAGCGGCCCCTTGGTGATCACCGTGTAGCGGCCGCCTGTCGAGGCCATGGTGCCGGTCAGCGGCCCGGTGGCCATGATCATTTTGTTGTCGGGCGACAGCGGATCGACCTTGGGGTCGGTCTCGGACACCAGGTACTTGGTGGCCAGGCCGCGCGAGCCGAGGTAGTCGTCGGCCCACTGCATGTTCAGCGGCTCTTCAGAACAGGTGCCTGCGGTGAGGTTCACGCGCAGGACTTTGCGATTCCATCCCATGACGCATCCTCCTCAGGCAGCGGCCGAAGCCGGGGTGTTGGCCTTCGCGGCCCAGGCGCGCATCTTGTCGATGCCGGTCCAGTCGGCGTCCACATAAGTGATCGCCCCGGTCGGACAGGCGCTGGCGCAGGCGGGGTTGCCCTCGCACAAGTCGCACTTCTGTACCTTGCCCGTATCCTGGTTGTAGTTGATCGTGCCGAACGGACAGGCGATCGTGCACACCTTGCAACCGACACAGGTATCCTCGAACACCATCTTGGCGCCGGTGACGAGGTCGATGCGGATCGCGTCCACCGGACAGGAATTGAGGCACCAAGCCTCGGTGCACTGCGTACAGGTGTAAGGAACCTTGCGCCCCTCATGCTCGAAGTTGAACACCTTGATGCGCGACTTGCTCGGATTGATGACCCCGGTGTGCTCGTAGGAACAGGCCATCTCGCATTGCAGACAGCCGGTACACTTCGCGGGATCAATGTGCAGTGCTTTCCACATCGATCGTCTCCTTGTCGATTGTTGATTCTTGCGGTCGGTCGCCGTGGCACGGACAGCGTGCGCCACGGCTCACCTATGCAACTATAAGCATAAGTCGTACCTGCCCGCCGGCAAGGCGGGAATACCCGACTCAGGAAGCGCCGCCGGCGCGTCCAAGCTTGCGATAAAGGCGGTTGCGGCTGACCCCGAGCGTGCGTGCTGCCGCTGACAGGTTGCCGCCGACCTCGCGCATCACCCGCTCGATCAGTTCGATCTCGAGCTGGTCGAGCCGTTTCGCAGCGCTCCCCGGCGGCGCCTCGACCGCCATCGGCGCAGCCATCGTCCCGCCCCCCGCCGCCACCGACATCGGCGCAGGCTGTGCCAGGGCAGGCGCCTTGCCACCATCAGCCGGATCGGCGAGGAACAGGTCTTCGGGCAGATGCTCGGGGCGGATCTCGCATTCGCCCTCGTCGAGCAGCGCCACCGCGACCCGGATCACGTTCTGCAGTTGCCGCACGTTGCCCGGCCAGCCGTGGCGCTCGACAAAGCGCATCACCTCGTCGCCGATCCAGACCCCCGGCAAGCTGGCCTCGCGGCATTCACTGGCCAGGATGCGCTCGACGATGCAGCGGATGTCGCTGCGCTCGCGCAGCGCGGGCAGGGTCACGGTGAGGCTGTTGACCCGGTAGTAGAGGTCCTCGCGAAACTCGCCGCGCGCTACCGCATCGCGCAGCACGCGGTGGGTCGCGCACACCAGCGAGATGTCGACCGGGATTGACTTGACCGAGCCCACCGGCGTCACGCAGCGCTCCTGCAGCACGCGCAGCAGGCGCGCCTGCATGCCGAGCGGCATGTCGCCGATCTCGTCGAGGAACAGCGTGCCGCCGTGCGCCTGCTGGATCTTGCCGATCGCACCTTCCTTGCGCGCGCCAGTGAAGGCGCCACCGACGTAACCGAAGAGTTCGGACTCGATCAGGGTCTCGGGCACCGCCGCGCAGTTGAGCGCGACGAAGGGCTTGGCCGCGCGTGCCCCACTGTTGTGGAAAGCCTGGGCGAACAGTTCCTTGCCCACGCCCGACTCGCCCTGAACCAGCAGCGGGATGTCCTTGCCGAGGATGCGGCGCGCGCGATCCACCGCGCGACCGATGCCGGCGTCGCCGGTGGCCAGGTCGTGCAGCGTGATCGGCCCATCGGTCGCGGAGGGGCAGGCCGATGCCGATGCGGGTGCCGATACCGATGCCGATGCGGGTGCCGGTACCGACTGCCCCGCCTTGGCCTCCAGTCCGCGCGCCTCCCGCCCCTCGCCGGCCGCCGCGCCACCGAAGGCGCTGAAGCGCGGCCGTAGCGAACGCAACTGCACGTAGAGCTCGGAGGCGTCGCGCAGGCCGAGCCGGATCAGCGCATCGCTCGAGTTCATCGCCCGCTCCACCACCTTGCCCAGGCCCTGGCGGAACAGCTCGGCGAAGGAGCCGCCGCCACCGCATTCGATCCGGCGCGCCATCCACTCGCGCGCGATCGAATTGGCGCCCACCAGCTTGCCCTCCGCGGTCACCGCCACCAGCCCTTCCTGCAGGCTGCCGACGTACTCGGGGCGCTCGTGGAAGGCGACCAGGATATGGTTGGCAAATTCGGCCTCGAACAGGCGCTTCTCGATCAGCTGCACGGACAGCCGCACCAGGCCAAGCGAATGGCGCTGATGCATGCGCTGCTCGCACGACACGTCGAGCACGCCGGCGAGCGCGCCGCGCGGGTCGCGGATCGGCGCCGCGGTACAGGACAGGAAGCCGTTGTGCTCGAGGTAGTGCTCGCCGCCGAGCACCACGGTCGGCGCCTCGGTGGCGATCGCGGTGCCGATCGCGTTGGTTCCCCGCGACAGCTCGCTCCAGCACGCGCCCGGCTGCAGCGCCACCCGGTTGGCGCGGTCGACGAACTCCGCATCGCCCAGGCTGTGCAGGATCATGCCCTGCGCGTCGGACAGGATCACCAGGCTGCCGGAGGCCCGAATCTGCTCGAACACGTGCTCCATCACCCCGCTCGCGTAGTCGAGCAGGCCGCGGCTGCGCTCGCGCGACTCCGCCAGCTGCAGCCGTCCCGCGTGTTCCGCGCCATCGCGGCAGGCGGCATCCATGCCGCGCTCGCGGCAGCGCAGCCACGACTGCAGGATGGTCGGCGGCACCCCCGTTTCGGGAGCATGCCCTTCCTCGAAAAACTGACTGCGGGCGCGCGCCAGGGCGTGCTCGCGGTGGGCCGGTACGACCGGCGCCTGCTGCCTTGCTTCCATGTCTCCTCCGGGCGGTCTCGCCGGACGCTGTACCGGCAACTGCCTCTTGTCGATCTCTGACTTCGGTTCGAAACGTAGCACCTGATTCGCTTCGAAACAAATCCGCTGCTCCGCGGACGAGGGAGTAAGCAGGAATCCTGCCAGGCAGCCCACGCCGCAGCAGCCCCGGATCCGCTCGGCGTCGAGCGAAGTGGCGCGATTGCACGCCATGGCACAAGGATTGCAGTAAGCCCATCACCCGGGGCAAACCGGACCCGATCGACAAACCATCACACCAAAGAGGAAGACAAGGTGAACACTCGTACCTTCAAGGAGAACCTGCGCAAACGCCTGGCGATCACCGCGGCCGGCCTCGGCCTGCTCGCCGCCGGCACGCTCGTGCATGCCCACGGCGACGTCACGCCGCAGGCGGTCGACACCTCGTCGCTCAAGCAGCTCGGCGACGCCTGGGTGACCGCCAATCCCTACCGCGGCAACAAGGACGCAATCCGCATCGGCGACTCCGCCTTCAACCAGAACTGCGCACGCTGTCACGGCCTCGGCGCGGTCTCCGGCGGCATCGCCCCCGACCTGCGCAAGCTCGACGTCGCCGACGACGACACCGACGAGTTCTTCATCGGCAAGGTGCGCAACGGCGTGACCCGCAACGGCGCGGTGTACATGCCGCCCTTCGAGGGCACCCTGACCCAGGAGGCGATGTGGGCCATCCGCGCCTGGCTGGAGACCGTCCATGAAAATTGATCGCCGCCGTTTCCTGCTCACCGCGGGCGCGCTCGCCGTCCTTGCCGCCAGCCCGGCGCGGGCGGCGGCGGCCGAGCTCGAGCTGCAGCAGCCGGGCACGCTGCGCGTCGCGGTGTACGCCAACTTCGCACCCTGGTCGGCCACCGGCAAGGGCATCGAAGTCGCGCTCGGGCGCGCACTCGCCGAGCGCCTCGGCCTGCAAGCGCAGGTCGTGGAGTTTCCCGCCGACGAGAACATGAACGACGACCTGCGCAACATGGTCTGGCGCGGCCACTACCTCGGCCACAAGCCGGGCGACGTGATGCTGCACGTGCCGGTGGATGCGCGCTTCGCTGCCGGCAACCGGCAGGTGAAGATCTTCGGGCCCTACCACCTCGAAACGATGGCGCTCGCCCGCCTGCCCGACCGGGTGCCTGCGCCCGAACGCTCGGTCGACGCCAGCTTCGCAGTGTTCGAGAAAGAGCGCATCGGCGCCGAACTCGACTCGCACGCGAGCGATTTCCTGCTCCAGGTGATGGGCGGACGGCTGCAGCCCAACGTCAGCCACTTCCGCACCGTTGTCGAGGCGGTGGCGGCGATGAAGCACGGCGAGATCGCCGCGGTGATGGGCTCGCGCTCGGAACTCGAAGCCGCACTCGGTGGCGACGCAGCAATCGCCCTCGACGGGCTGACGATGCCCGAGTTGCGCGTCACCTCGTGGCCGCTCGGCATGGCGGTCAAGGCCGAGCACGGCGCGCTCGCCGAAGCCTTGTCGGGCGCGCTCGCCGAACTGCAGCGCGCCGGCGAGCTGAGCAGGATCTTCGCCGCACACGGCGTGCAGTTGCGCACCCCCTGAACCGCAACGCAGCCGCTCGCACAACGCAACCCCCAAAGGCTCGCGCCTTCCGGCGCTCCTACATGAATCGGGCATCCGATTCGCGCATGCCGGGACGCTTCGTTCGCGCCTTCCAGCGCTCCTACATGAATCGGGCATCCGATTTCGATGTAGGAGCGGCGGAAGCCGCGAACAACAGCGCTTGGCGCCGATGCGCCCCATGCTGCGAGGATCCGTTCGCGCGTGCTGGAACGCTTGGTTCGCGCCTTCCGGCGCTCCTACATGAATCGGGCATCCGATTTCAATGTAGGAGCGGCGGAAGCCGCGAACAACAGCTCGCGTGACGAGGGCCCGCATCGCGGGCCCTCGTTCTTGCTCCATCCTGCTCCGCTACGGCGCAATTGCTCCACAACGGAACAGCCCATTGCACTCACTCGAGGTAGTGCCCGACCCCGACCAGCGAGCCGCCCACCTTGCGCACGTAGGAGCGCTTGTTCTCCACCGCGTTGGTGACCGGGTTGCGCCACACGTAATCCACCGTCGCGCCATCCGCCTTCTGCAGCTTGGCGATCATCTCAGCGACCAGCGCGTTGCCTGCGGCGTCGCGCAGGCCGAGGGCGTCGGTATCGGACAGCGCCGGGTTCATGCCCATGGCCTCGAAGCGGCCGCTCTCCATGTTCACCATGAACACATACAGATCGTCCTTGACGAACTCGCCGCGCCGATCGTTGAAGCGCGCGGCCGCCTGCGCCGCCCCCTCGCTGCGTGCAACGCCAGCCGCGCGCTCGAGCATCGCACGCGCGTCGTCGGCGCTCGAGCGCGGGGCCGAATAGCCGACGCCGACCACGTACGGGCCCACCTTGCGCACGTAGCTCACCTTGGGCTCGACCTTGTTGGTGGCGCGGTTCAGCCACACATAACGCACCGTCGCCTCCTGCTTGACGCGAGTGGCATCGATCATCTCGCGGAACAGCGGATTGCCGGCCGCATCGGTGGTGTCGAGCACCTTGAGGCCGACCAGCACCTCGGGTGCAGCGCCGCTGGCGTGGTAGACACCCTTGTCGTCGATCGCGAACACGTACAGGTCCTTGCGCACGAAAGTGCCTTGGCGATCGTTGAAGGCCGCGAATGCGCGCTCGGCGCCGTTTTGCTCCATGTAGCGCACGGCCTGCTCGAACATCGTGCGCGCCTCGCGCGGCGTGGCGCGCTCGGCGGCATGCGCGGCCGTGCCGATGCCGACCGCGAGCACCACCGCGGTGGCCAGTCTGGACAGCTGAATCTGCTTCATCGGAAATGCTCCCTTTAGCCGAAAAACCTTGCATGACCCGTGCCATGTGACACTCGCCGCAAACGGCCGTGCCGACATGACACGGCCCGGGCGCTGCCGCGTCCGGGCCGCGGAGGGCGCTGCCGACCCGCACGGCGCCGCACCGTGCGGCGCCACTGCGGGCGCCGCGCCTGCACCGATCAACTCTTGTGCAGCTTGAACACCCAGACGGTGCCACCCTGCTCGAGGAAGTTCACCCGCTTGGCGACGTCGCCGCCCCACAGCGGCACCGCACCGCCCCAGCCGGACACCACCGCGACGTACTGCTCGCCGTCGGCGTCCCAGGTCACCGGCGGCGCGATCACGCCCGAACCGGTCTGGAATTTCCACGCCTCCTCGCCGGTCTTGGCGTTGACCGCCTTCAGGAAGCCCTCGGGCGTGCCATAGAACACCAGGTTGCCGGCGGTGCTGAGCACCCCGCCCCACAACGGCGCGTTGTTCTTGACTTCCCAGACGATCTTGCCGCTCACCGGGTCGATCGCGCGCATCGCACCGATGTAGTCCTCGTAGAGCGGCTTGATCGTGAAGCCCGCGCCGAGGTAGGCCGCACCGCGCTTGTAGCTCACCGGCTCGTTCCAGATGTCCATGCCCCATTCGTTGGCCGGCACGTAGAACAGGCCGGTGTCGGGGCTGTAGCCCATCGGCATCTGGTTCTTGCCGCCGAGGAAGGACGGCGCGGCGAACACCGGCTTGCCCTTGCCGCCCTCGCCGGCCGCGCCCTCGACAAACGGATTGGGCGGACGCTTGTCGTCGTTGGTGATCGGACGACCGGTCTCGAGGTCGTAGCCCTTGGCCCAGTCGATGCGGGTCAGGAAGGGGTAGGCGGCGAGCAGCTTGCCGTTGGTCCGGTCATTGACGAAGAAGAAGCCGTTGCGGTCGGCCTTGGCGCCCGCCTTGACGAGCTTGCCGCTCTTCGGGTCCTTGTACTCGAAGGCGATGAATTCGTTCACCCCGTCGAAGTCCCAGCCGTCGTGCGGCGTGTTCTGGTAGTGCCAGACGATCTTGCCGGTGTCCGGGTCGACCGCGACCGTGGAGGAGGAATACAGGTTGTCGCCCGGGCGCAGCCAGGAGTTCCACGGGGCAGGGTTGCCGGTGCCCATGAAGATCAGGTTCACATCCGGGTCGTAGTAGGCGGTCTGCCAGGTCGCGGCACCACCGGTCTTCCACAGGTCGCCCGGCCAGGTGGCGTTGGTGGTACCCGAGATGCCGTTCTCGATCTCCTTGCCATCCTTGTCGTACTTGTAGCCCATGTGGCCTTCGAGCACCGGGCGCACCCAGACCTTCTTCCCGGTCTTGGCATCGCGCGCCTCGACCCGGCCGACGACGCCGAACTCCCCGCCCGAGACCCCGGTGATCACCATGCCCTTGACGATCTGCGGCGCAGCGGTCATCGAGTAGCCGGCCTTGTAGTCGTCGATCTTCTCGCGCCACACGACCTTGCCGGTGTCCTTGTTGAGGGCGACGATCTGCGCATCCAGAGTGCCGAAGATCACCAGGTCGCCGTACAGTGCTGCGCCGCGGTTGATCACGTCACAGCACGGCATAATGCCTTCGGGCAGGCGGTGCTCGTACTTCCACAGCTTCTGGCCGGTCTTGGCGTCGAGCGCGTAGATGCGGCTGTAGGACGCGGTCACGAACATCTTGCCGTCGTGGATCAGCGGCTGCGACTGCTGACCGCGCTGCTTCTCGCCGCCGAAGGAGAACGCCCACACCGGGACGAGGTCCTTGATCGTGTCGACGTTGACCTTGGCGAGCGGGCTGTAGCGCTGGCCCTTGGTGCCAAGGCCGTTGGTGACGATCTGGTGCGTCGTCTCGGCGTCCTTCAGGATGTCCTCGTCGGTCACGCTCGCGGCCTGCGCCGTGGCGCCCATCCCCACGCCGGCCAGCGCGATCGTCAGCGCGGTCAGCATCGCCGGCACGGTACGCGGACGCTTGTCGTTTTTCATCATCGACTCCTCCTTGGTGTCTCTCGAAGCTTTTCTGGGTGGTGTGCGTTCCGGCGCCACCTGCGTGCCGGACCACGTCCTATCCGCAAAGCGCGTGCCAGCGCCACAAGGCCGCTGCGCAAGGCCTGCACTGCTCCACCGGTGGCGCACAAGCGCGCCCGGGTGTGGCGCCCGGGTACAGGGTGTTGCGCTTCGGAACAACCGCAGGCGCAGGCGCAGGGGCGCCAATGCCCGCGCAAGCGCTCGCGGCCGGTGGCATGTGGCTTGCATCGGTTGCCGACGATGACGCCGCGCACGCTCGCCGCGCCGACCGCACAGGAGATCCGATGACCCCGCTCGCGCTTGCCCGTCCCGCCCTCGCCTGGATCGCCGCGGCCCTCACCGCGCTCGCCGCGACGGCGCCGGTCCTCGCCACCTCCACGCCCGCCGCCCTCGCCAGCGCGCCGGCGCAGTCCGCACAGCTCGATCCGCTCGATTCGCCACGCTGGGAAGACATGCGCAAGGCCTTCTTCGAAGGCGCCACGGTGGTGTTCGACGAGCGCATCAAGGTCGTCGGTCCAAGCGTGGCCGAAGACTCGCTGAACGTGCCGGTCACGGTGGACGCCAGCGCCGTGCCCGGCGTCGAGGAGCTGATCGTGTTCGCCGACTTCAACCCGATCGTCAAGGCCTTGCGTTTCGAGCCCGGTGCTGCACAGCCGCGGCTCGGCTTTCGCATCAAGCTGCAGCAGTCGTCCCCGGTACGCGCCGCGGCACGCACCGCCGACGGAGTGTGGCGAGTAGGCGGCGCGTGGATCACCGCCACCGGCGGCGGGTGCACCCTGCCCTCGGTCGGTTCCGGCTCACCCGAATGGCAAGAGCGCCTCAACGAGGTCAACGGCAAGCTGTGGCCCCGGCTCGACGGCGGCGAGCGCCTGCGCATGCGCATCATCCATCCGATGGACACCGGCCTGGCCGCCGGCATCCCCGCCTTCCACATCGAGGAGATCGTGATCACCGACGCCGAAGGCCACACCCTGAGCCGCATCCAGCCACTCGAACCGGTGGCCGAAAACCCGAGCTTCACCCTCGACCTGCGCGCCCTCGCCCCCGGCGCCCGCCTGCACATCGCCGGCCGCGACAACAACGGCAACCGCATCGACGCCTGGGTGACCCGATGAGGACCGCCTCCACACCCCTGCGCCGCACCGACGCCGCCAAACGCCCGCCGGCGGCCGGCTCCGGCGCCGGCTCCGCCCCCGCGCGCGCGCCTGCAGGGCCGATCCACCGCATGGCGCGGGCCGGCGAGCGCATGAGCGTGGTCGTGCAGCGGCTGTCAATGCCGGGCCGCGTGCTCGCGATCCTGTGGACCTGCCTGCTGCTGCTCGCCGCACCGACACACGCGGAAACCTTCGACTACCGCCTGCAAGCGCGCGAGCTCGCGCCCGGCGCGTGGGTGATCGTCGGCCTCAAGGAGGACTTCTCCTTCGCCAACGGCGGCAACATCGTCAACACCGGCTTCATCGTCGGCCGCGAAGGGGTCATCGTCATCGACACCGGCTCGTCGAAGCGCTACGGCGAACAACTGCTCGCCGCAATCCGGCGCGTCACGCCGCTGCCCGTGGTGCTGGTGGTGAACACCCACCACCACCCCGACCACTTCCTCGGCAACCAGGCCTTCCCGCGCGAAACCCTCGCCGCCCTGCCCGACACCCTCGCCGCGATCCGCAGCGAAGGCGAAGGCTTCAACGCCAACATGTACCGGCTCAACGGCGACTGGATGCGCGACACCGAAGTCGTCGTGCCCACCCGCGCGCTCGCCGTCGGTCGCCAGCGGATCGGCGGACGCGACGTGGAGCTGCTCGCACTCGGCGGCCACACCATCGCCGACCTGGTCGTGGTCGATCACGACAGCGGCACGGTGTATGCGGCCGACCTCGTCTTCCACGGCCGCACCCCCACCACCCCGCACGCCGACATCCCGCTCTGGCTCGCCGCGCTCGACACCCTCGAACGCCTGCCCACTCGCCTGTGGGTGCCCGGCCATGGCGAGCCGACGCCCGACACCCGCGCGCTGCGCCAGACCCGCGACTACCTCGGCTGGCTCGCGCAAACCATCCGCAGCGGCGCCGAATCCGGCCAGGACATGACCGACCTGTTCCAGACCCCGATTCCGCAACGCTTCGCCGGGATGGCGCTGGCGAAGGAAGAATTCCGCCGCTCGGTGGTGCACCTCTTCCCCGCTGCAGAACAGTCCGTCCTCGAAGCCCAGCGTACCCCCACCCCCAAATAGCCCCTGCAGGAGCGGCGGCAGCCGCGAACGTTTGCGGCCGTCCGCAAGCACCGCGGGCCGGAGGCGCCGGAAAAGGCTCGCGGCGGCCGCCGCTCCTACAGGCGGATCGCGCGGGTCATGAGCGGGTCACGGGCCAGTCACGGGGGCCGGTTTGGGGAGGGACGACAGGCGGCGGGCGGCTTCTTCATCGCCGTTGGCGGCGGCGACGGCGAGCCAGTAGCGCGCTTGGCGCAGGTCTGCGGGAAGCAGGCGGCCCTCGAGGTGAAGAATCCCCAGGCGATACTGCGCCTTGCTCGATCCGGCCTCGCCGCCGCGGCGGTAGAGATCGAGCGCCCTGGCCGGATCGCGCGGCTCGCCGAGGCCGTCCTCGGCGAGGATGCCGAGCTGGAACCAGGCCTCGGCCACACCGGCGTGCGCGAGCGCGTTCCAGATTTCGCGCGCGCTGGCGTAGTGCGCCATCTTGAATTCGGCATAGGCCTTGTAGAGGCCGATGCTCGGCCGCGCCACCAGGGCATCGAGTTCTTCCCCCTCGAGGGCGTGCGCCGCGGCGGGGGCCTGTGCAATGATCGCGGCGGCAAGCAGGCGTGCGGCAGCGGTGCGCATGGGATGAAGCTCCGATCGAGGGGGAGACATGAATGAAGCAACAAGCAGGCCCGGACTTCGGCGCAGCATGCGCCTCGCCCTCGTCTGCCTTGCGCTAGCGGGGGCCGCGGGGGTCGCGCGTGCCGACGGCACCGACGGCATCGTGGTCGAGTCCTTCCCGGGCGTGCCTTACGCCGATCTGCGCGCGGCGCTTGCCGATGCGATCGCCGACGAAGGCCTGAGCACACCGGTCGTGAGCCAGTTCGCGCGCATGCTCGAACGCACCGCTGCCGACCTCGGCCACGCTCCCGCGCTCTACGCCGACGCCGAGATCCTCACCTTCTGCAGCGCGAGCGTCGCCGCCCGCCTGGTGACCGAGGCGCCCGCGCGGATCGCGCTGTGCCCGTTGTCGATCGCGGTATTCAGTCTTCCGCACACCCCGCAGGACACGGCCCTGGCCTATCGCCCGCCCACGCTCGCTTCGCCCGGCGGCGACGCGGCGCGTGCGCTGATGGCACGCATCGTCGCCGGCGCGGCCAGCCTCGTCGGCCGCCGCTGAACGCGCATCGCCCGCAACGCTCCGGACCCGCTCACCATGCCAGACCCCACACCCGCCACGTCCCGCCCCCGTGCCACCCAGCGCGGACGCCAGACCGACCCTGCCGCGCTCGCCGACATCGAGCGCCTGCTCGCCGGCCAGCGCCGCGAGCGCGACCAGCTGATCGAGCACCTGCACGCCATCCAGGACCACGTCGGCCACCTCACGCTGCGCCACCTGCGCGCGCTCGCCGACTGGATGCGGCTGCCGATGGCCGAGGTGTACGAGACCGCCACCTTCTACGCCCACTTCGACGTGGTGGCGGACGACGAAGCGCCACCGCCCGCCCTCACCGTGCGTGTGTGCGATTCGCTGCCCTGCCAGCTCGCCGGCGCCCAGGCGCTGCGCACGGCGCTCGACGGCGCGCTCGATCCGGCGCACATCCGCGTCGTGCGCGCACCCTGCATGGGGCGCTGCGACCAGGCGCCGGTCGCGCAGCTCGGCCACCGCCACCTTGCCCATGCCACGGTCGACACCGTGCACGAAGCGCTCGCCCGCGACGCGCTGCACGCCGAGCCGATCGCCTGGCAAGGCCTCGCCGATGCCCGTGCCGCCGGCGGCTACGCGCTGCTGCAGCGCCTGCAGTCGGGCACCCTCACGATCGAAGCGCTCGACACCCTGCTGCGCGACGCCGGCCTGCGCGGGCTGGGTGGCGCGGGGTTTCCGGCCTGGCGCAAGTGGCAGGCCGTGCGCGCCGAATCCTCGCCACGCTACCTGGTGGTCAACGCCGACGAAGGCGAGCCCGGCACCTTCAAGGACCGCCACTACCTCGAGCGCACGCCGCACGGCGTGCTCGAAGGCACGCTCGTCGCCGCACATGCGGTGGAAGCGGCCGCGGTATACCTCTACCTGCGCGACGAATACCCCGGCCTGCGGGCGGTGCTGCGCGCAGCCATCGCCGAGCTGGAAGCCGCCGGTCTCGCCGCGCCCGGCTACATCGTGCTGCGCCGCGGCGCCGGCGCCTACATCTGCGGCGAAGAATCAGCCCTCATCGAATCCCTCGAAGGCAAGCCCGGCAAACCGCGCCATCGTCCGCCCTTGGTCGCGCAACAAGGCCTCTTCGGCCGCCCGACCCTGGTGCACAACGTCGAGACCCTGTACTGGATCCCGCTGCTGGCTGCAGGCGGCGGTGCCCATTTCGCCGCCCAGGGCCGGCGCGGACGCAGCGGACTGCGCAGCTTTTCGGTGTCGGGCCGGGTCAACACGCCCGGCGTGCACCGGGCCCCGGCCGGCATCACGCTGCGCGAGCTGGTGGACGAGCACTGCGGCGGCATGCTCAACGGCCACCGCCTGCTCGCCTACCTGCCCGGCGGCGCCTCGGGCGGCATCCTGCCCGCAGCGCTCGCCGACCTGCCGCTCGACTTCGACACCCTGCAGCCTCATGGCTGCTTCATCGGCTCGGCGGCGGTGATCGTGATCTCGGACCGCGACGACCTGCGCGCGGTGGCCGCCAACCTGCTCGCCTTCTTCGCCGACGAATCCTGCGGTCAATGCACGCCCTGCCGCGTCGGCACCGAGAAGCTGCACGCGCTGATCGAGCGCAACGACTGGGACACCGACCAGCTGCAAGGCCTGGCGCAAGTGATGCGCGAGGCCTCGATCTGCGGCCTCGGCCAGGCCGCCCCCAACCCGGTGACCAGCCTGCTGCGCTTCTTCCCCGCCGAACTGGCGCGCGCCGGCGTGACCCTGCACCCCACCCCGCCCACCGCAAGCGCAGCCCCCCACCCCACACCGCCCTCCCACCCCACACCGCCCTCCCACCCCGCAACGCCGATCGCCCACCCCGCAACGCCGATCGCCCACCCTGCAACGCCCG
>JAKLLJ010000049.1 GCA_023150215.1 Thauera sp.
TATCCGCTGGTCGACGGCCAGGGCAACTTCGGCTCGCGCGACGGCGACTCTGCGGCGGCGATGCGCTACACCGAGTGCCGCCTGACCCCGATCGCCGAGCTGCTGCTGGCCGAGATCGACCGCGGCACGGTGGATTTCATCCCCAACTACGACGGCGCCTTCGAAGAGCCGCAGCTGATGCCGGCGCGCCTGCCCTTCGTGCTGTTGAACGGCGCCTCGGGCATCGCCGTGGGCATGGCGACCGAGATCCCGCCGCACAACCTGCGCGAGGTGGCCGAGGCCACCTGCCACCTGATCCGCCACCCGGAGGCGACGCTCGAGGACGTGCTCGGCATCATCCCCGGCCCGGACTTCCCCGGCGGCGGCCAGCTCATCTCCACCCCCGAAACCATCCGCGACGCCTACGCCAGCGGCCGCGGCAGCCTGCGCCTGCGCGCACGCTGGAAGATCGAGGAGCTCGCCCGCGGCCAGTGGCGCGCGATCGTCGAGGAGCTGCCGCACGGCGTGTCCGCCGCGCAGGTGCTGTCCGAGATCGAGATCCTGACCAACCCGCAGCCGCGCGCGGGCAAGAAGGAGGTCTCGCAGGAGCAGAAGAACCTCAAGCAGCTCGTGCTCGGCGTGCTCGACACGGTGCGCGACGAGTCCAGCGACAAGGCCCCGGTGCGCATCGTGCTGGAGCCCAAGTCCAGCCGCCAGAGCCGCGACGAGTTCATGGCGGTGCTGCTCGCCCACACCAGCCTGGAGACCTCGGCCTCGGTCAACATGACCATGATCGGCCGTGATGGACGGCCGCAGCAGAAGAACCTGGTGCAGATCCTGCGCGAGTGGATCGACTTCCGTTTTGTCACGGTCGAGCGCCGCACCCGCCATCGCCTGGACGAGGTCGACCGCCGCATCCACATCCTCGAAGGCCGCATGGTCGCCTTCCTGCACATCGAGGAAGTGATCCGCGTGATCCGCGAATCGGACGAGCCCAAGCCGGCGCTGATCGCCGCCTTCGGGCTCTCCGACATCCAGGCCGAGGACATCCTCGAGATCCGCCTGCGCCAGCTCGCCCGCCTGGAAGGCTTCAAGATTGAGAAGGAGCTCGCCGAACTCAAGGACGAGCGCGCCGGCCTGCAGCACATCCTCGACAGCCACGCGGCGATGACCAGGCTGATCCTCAAGGAGATCCAGGACGACGCGAAGAAGTACGGCGACGACCGCCGCACCCTGGTCGAGGCCGTGGCCGCGGTCGCGCCCGCCGAGATCTCGGTGCCCGACGAGCCGGTCACCGTGATCGTGTCGAAGAACGGCTGGGCGCGCTCGCGCCAGGGCCATGGCATCGACCCCGCCGGCATCGCCTACAAGGCCGGCGACTTCGGCTTCGCGGTGATCGAGACGCGCACCACCTGGCCGCTGATCGTCATCGACAGCAACGGGCGCGCCTACACGGTCAAGGTGTCCGAGCTGCCCGGCGGGCGCGGCGACGGTGTGCCGGTCACCACCCTGGTCGAGTTCCAGGACGGCGGCAAGCTGGCGCAAGTCGTCACCGACACGCCGGATTCCGTCTACTTCTTCGCCAACAGCGGCGGCTACGGCTTCCTGTGCAGCGTGGCGGACGCCACCAGCCGCCAGCGCGCTGGCAAGGCCTTCATGAGCCTGGAGAAGGGCGAGAAGGTGCTGGCGCCGGCGAAGGTGTTCGGCGACTGGGTCGCTGCGGCGTCCGAGAACGGCCGCCTGCTCGTCTTCCCCCGCCCCGAGATGAAGACCCAGAGCGGCGGCCGCGGCGTGATCGTGATGGCGCTCGACGAGGGCGAGGCGCTCGCCGCGGTGGCCGTGCCGGCCGACAACGCGGTGCTCGCCGTGGAAGGCATCGGCCGCGGCGGCAAGGCGGTGACGATCGAGCTCAAGCCCGCCCAGCGCGAGCCGCTGCGCCACCGCCGCGCGCGCAAGGGCGTGGCGCTGACGCCGAAGGTGAAGCCGGAACGGATGGGATGACGGACGCGGGCGCCCCTCGGGCGCTGAACGGATCGGATGACGGACGCCCCGCCCCCCTGCAGGAGCGCCGGAAGGCGCGAACGCGGCGGCGCAGCTTCAGATGCGCCCCCTGGCGAGCGCACCGCGGTCCGGTTCGCGGCTGCCGGCGCTCCTACAGGAGGGCGGGGCTTGGCTCAGCCCTGCACGTCCTCGGGCAGGATCGAGCGGATCGGGTCGTCGGGCGGGATGGTGGTGGGGCCGGTGCTCGCCTCGAGCTCGGCGGCGCGCGATTCGATCAGCACCGTCACGCGGCGATTGCGGCTGCGGCCCTCTTCGCTCGCATTGTCGGCCACCGGACGCTGGTCGGCATAACCCGCAGCGGTGAGACGATCGGGCGCGACCCCGTTGTCGATGAACAGCCGTGCCACCGTCGACGCACGCACCGCCGACAGCTCCCAGTTGGACGGGAAGCGGAAGGTGTTGATCGGAATGTTGTCGGTGTGGCCCTCGACCGTGATCGGGAAGGGGGCCGGCGCCAGCACCTGCGCCACCGCGTCGAGCGCGGTCACGGCCTCCCGGCCAAGCGCGGAATCGCCCGGTGCGAACAGCAGGCTGGCGTTGATCTCGACGCTGACTCCGAACGCGCCCTCGGTGACGTTGACCTGCCCCGCCTGGGTGAGCGGGGACAGCACGCGGCGGATCTCGTCGGCCATGTTGCGCATGCGCTGCGCGGTTTCCCGCCGGCGCTGCTCGGCGGCCGGGTCGAGCGCCGGCGGCGCCGGCCGGGCGAGCGGTTGCGAGGGCGCGATGTTGACCGTGGGCATCACGATCTGCCCGCCGCTTTCGTTGACATTCACGTTGCGGAAGGCCTGCACCAGCGAATCGGACAACACGCGGTACTTGCCTTCGTTGACCGAGGACAGCGAGTACATCACGACGAAGAAGGCAAACAGCAGCGTGATGAAGTCGGCATAGGAGACGAGCCAGCGCTCGCTGCTGTCGTGTTCTTCGTCGAGTTTGCGCCGGCGTCGCATGCTTGCTCTCCTGCACTCAGACCACGTAGCCCTGCATGCGGCTGGCGATGATGCGCGGGTTGTCGCCGTTGGCGATGCCGACCAGGCCGTCCACGAACATCTCGCGCTGGGTGGTCAGGGTGACGATGTGCGCACCGAGTTTCTTGGCGATCGGCAGGAACACCAGGTTGGCGAAGCCCACACCGTAGATCGTGGCGACGAAGGCGACCGCGATCCCGGCGCCGAGCCGCGACGGGTCGGAGAGGTTCTCCATGACGTGGATCAGGCCCATCACCGCCCCGAGGATGCCGATCGTCGGCGCGTAGCCGCCCGCCGCCTCCCAGACCCGCGCGGACATCTTCATCTGCCCCTCCCACACGCCGATCTCGACCTCCAGGATCTCGCGCAGGCGATTGGGCTCGATACCGTCGACCAGCAATTGCAGGCCCTTGCGCATGAAGGGGTCGGGCTGGGCGTCGATCTGGTTTTCCAGGCTCAGCAGGCCCTCCTTGCGCGCCACCAGGCCCCACTGCGCGACCTGGTCGATGATCGCGTCGTAGGCCGGGGCAGGCGGCAGGAACACCCAGCGCGCCATGCGCATGCCCTGCAGGAAGGTGCGCAGCGGGCTTTGCAGCATGACCGCACCGAGGGTGCCACCGATCACGATCATGAAGGCGGTCGGCTGGAACAGCGACGACAGGTGCCCGCCCTCGAGCACCTGGCCGACGAGGATCGCGGCGATTCCGAGGGTGAGGCCGACCAGACTGATCTTATCCATGGCATGCCGGGGCCGCGCGTGCGCCCCTCTTCATCGGCCCGCGGCCGGGTTCTTGGGCGGTCGTCCGCGCCGGCGCACCACCGGCAGTGCGTTCCCGCCCTCGAAAACGCACGCGCGCAGGCGGGCGACCGCCTGGCTGTGCAGCTGGCATACACGCGACTCGGTGACGCCGAGCACCGCGCCGATCTCGCGCAGGTTGAGCTCCTCATCGTAGTAGAGCGCCATCACGAGCTGTTCGCGTTCGGGGAGATGCTCGATCGCCGCCACCAGCCGGCGGCGCATGTCGGTATCCTCGAGCAGGCTGAGCGGGTCGTTGCCTTCCTGGGCGAAGTGACGCTCGAGGTAATCGTCGTCGTCCTCGCGGTTGAAGTCCTCGAGGTAGACGAGCTGGTGGCCGCGTGCGTCCTGCAACATGCGCTGGTAGTCCTCGATCGGCATGTCGAGCGCGGCGGCGAGTTCGGTCTCCGAGGGCTGGCGGCCGAACTGTTGCTCCAGGCTGTGTATCGCCGCCTCGATGCGCCGCATGTCGCGCCGCAGGCTGCGCGGCAGCCAGTCGTTCTCGCGCAGGCCGTCGAGCATCGCGCCGCGGATGCGCTGCACCGCGTAGGTTTCGAACTGGGCGCCGAGCCCGTGCTCGTAGCGACCGAGCGCATCGAGCAGACCCATCATGCCGTTCTGGATCAGATCGTCGACATCGACACTGGCCGGCAGCCTCGACATCAGCTGGAAGGCGATGCGCTTGACCAGCGGAGCATAGGTTTCGACGAGGCGAGCCTTGTCGAGATTACCGTTCGCGTCATACATCCATTCGGCCTGTTGGGTCTGGCGGCGCCTGGTGCCGGGGGCACCGCTTGTCGATATCGAGAAGCGGGATTGTCCCGCAGCCTCGCCACCATTACCAGCGTGATAGTTCACGGACATGGCCGCTCAACCACGCATGACGACGGCGCGGGAGCCGCCGGCGACCCGGCGCAGGAAGGCTGCACCCGCCGCCTGAGCCGAGCTCTGCAGCGGCGCGGCCAGGCCGGCAGCGATGTCGTCGCGCTCGAGCTCGCCCAGCCAGGCCAGCGGCACGCCCACACGCTGACGCACCAGGGCGTCGAGGCTGCGGAAGAAGGCGGCCGCATCGGCGCGGCCACGGGCGCGGCACACGGCGATGTGCACCGAGCCGGCGCCGGCGGCGGCCAGCCCCTTGATGGTCTGGTAGGCCTCGGTGGCGCCGCTGGCGCTCGCCTCGGCGACCACCAGGCGGCGCGGTGCAGCGAGCACGAAGGGCGAGGGCTCGCCGGCCTGCGCGCTGCCGGCGTGCACCAGCACGACGCCGGCGTGGCGGTGCAGGATGCGCAGCGCCTCGATCAGGCACGCACGGCGGGCGTCGTCGAGCAGCGGCAGCGCGAGCGCGGCAGCGGCGACCGGCACCCGGCCCACCAGGCCAGGCACCGCCTGCACGACGTCGGCAAGCGTGCTGCGACCGTCGAGCAGTTGCAGCAGGTCGACGCCCTCGCCCACGCCGAGCGCCGCGCTCAGTGTCGAGCCCGCTTCGGCTTCGTCGAGCACCAGCACGCGCTGGCTGCGTCCGGCGAGCCGATGGGCAGCGAGCACCGCGTTGTCGGCACGGCGGCGACCGCCGGCATACAGCGCGACCACCTGGGGTGGCGCACGGCGAAACAGCCGGCGCAGGCCGGCCGCCTGGTCTTCGCGTCCGTCGAGCATGATCAGGCCCCTCCTGCGGCGAGCAGCATGCCGGCCTCGTCGCCATCCAGGTGCCAGGGCGAAGCGCCGGCGTGCTCGCGCAGGGCGCGATGCAGCAGGTAGGCACGGTTGGGCAGGTGCAGGTCCTCGGGGACGCGCTGGCCGTTGGTCAGGTAGCGGATGTCGAGGCCGTTGCGCACGGCGACGTCGAGCGCGGGGGCGAGCGACGCGGCCTCGTCCACCTTGGTGAAGATGCAGCCGGCGAGGTCGTCGCCGGCATAGGCGCGCACCACGTCGTCGAGTGTATCGCCGCGTGCGGTGGCGTTGAGCAGCAGCAGGCGGCGCACGTCGCCTGCGCCGGCGAGCATCGCCGCCTGCTCGGCGACCATGCGGTCGCGCTGGCTCATGCCCATGGTGTCGATCAGCACCATGTGCTTGTTGCGCAGCCCGGCCAGAGTTTGGCGCAGGTCGGCAGCGTCGCGCACCGAGAACACTGGCACGCCGAGAATGCGGCCGTAGATGCGCAGCTGCTCCTGGGCGCCGATGCGGTAACCGTCGGTGGTGATCAAGGCCAGCCGGCCGGCACCGTGGCGCACCACGCAGCGTGCGGCGAGCTTGGCGGTGGTGGTGGTCTTGCCGACCCCGGTGGGGCCGACCAGCGCAAAGACGCCGCCGCGCTCGAGCAGGTCGTCGTCCGAACCGCAGGCGTGCATCATGCGGTCGAGCGCCGCACCCACCGCCTCGCGCGCCTCGATGCGGTCAGCATCCTCGGTCACGCTCGCCACGAGCTTGCGCGCAATCGTCGCCGAAAAGCCGGCCTCGAGCAGTTCGCCGAGCATCGCTGCGCGTGCCGGCGCCTGACGACGGGTCTCGCCCCACGCGAAGCCGGCGAGCTGACGCTCGATCATGCCGCGGATGCCAGTGAGTTCCGACATCAGGCGGGCGTTGGTTTCCTGCAATTCACGCACGCGCGCGCTGCCGAACTCGTCGGCAGCCGCGGGCCTGCCCACGGCACGACCGGAAAACACCGCAGCGGCATCGCCGCCTGCGCGCGGCGCAGCGTTGGCGGCCGCGCGCAGGCGGCCATCGCGGTTACGCATCGTGTAGTCGGCGGTTTCGATCCGTGGGGGGTCGAAGGCACGCACCACCGGTGCCGGCTCGGCGGCAGGCCTTGGTGCAGTGCGGCTGGCATTGCGCGCGGCGCTCGCCGCCAGGGAGGACAGGCTGACCTGGAAATCCGCCTCGTCGTCGAAACTCGGCGCCGCGGCAGGCAACGGGGCCGGCTGTGCGGGTGCAGCCACGCGCGCCTCGCCACCGGAACGGGCCGCGACCGCGGCGCGGTTGGCCGCCTGCAGCGCACCGACCGCCTCGCCAGGCAGGGCGAGGATCTCCACGCCACCTTCGACGGCGCGATTGGACAGCACGATGGCGTCCGGGCCGAGGGCTTCCTTGAGCGCACGGAGCGCCTCGCGGGCGGTGGGGGCAAAATAGCGTTTGACGTTCATGGCGGTTCTCCCGGTGGTCGCTGTCGACCACTGCTTGATGAGGATTATCGCCATCGGGGGTCAATCGCCAGGGGTCGAATAAAGCCGGTTTCCCGCGCCTATTCAGCCGACGATGCCGCGGCAGAGTTCGCGGCCACGGCGCCCCGCCACCGTCCGTTCGCGGCTGCCGCCGCTCCAGGACTTGCGCTGTAGGAGCGCCGGAAGGCGCGAGTCTGGCGTCCCGGAGTCGCGGCGCGCGTCAGGTCGCCTGCGCGCCGACCATCGCGGTGACGCGGATGGTGCGGCTTTCCGGCACTTCGCTGTTGGAGATGACCTTGAGCGTGGGCACCGCGCGGCGCAGGAAGCGCGACAGCAACAGGCGCAGTTGCGAAGGCACCAGCAGCACCGGCGGCAAGCCGATGTCCTCTTGGCGCTGGGCGATCTGCGCGGTCTGGCGCAGCAGGGTGTCGGCCAGCCCCGGTTCGATCGCACCTCCCTCGCCGCCGGAAGCCATGGCCTGCATCAGGATGCGCTCCAGGCCGGGTTCGAGCGCCATGACCTGGACCTCGGCATTGCCCGGGAACAGGCCCTGGATGATTGCGCGACCGAGCGCCTCGCGCACCCTGGTCGTGAGCTGTGCCGGATCCTGCACCCGCGGCGCGTTCTCGGCGAGCACCTCAATGATGCTGCGCATGTCGCGGATGTTGACGCCTTCCTCGAGCAGGTTCTGCAGCACGCGCTGCACGGTACCGATCGGCAGCAGCTTGGGCACCAGGTCTTCGACGAGCTTGGGCGATTCCTTGCCGAGGTGATCGAGCAGCGCCTGGGTCTCCTGGCGGCCGAGCAGTTCGGCAGCATGGTTGAGGATGACGTGGTTGAGGTGGGTGGCGACCACGGTGCTCGCATCCACCACGGTGTAGCCGAGCGCGTGCGCCTGCTCGCGCATCGAGGCGTCGATCCACACCGCCGGCAGACCGAAGGCGGGGTCGGTGGTCTCGCGTCCGGCGAGCGGCCCGGAGACGCGCCCCGGATTGATGGCGAGGAACTGGCCGGGATAGGCGTCGCCCCCGCCGACCTCGACGCCCTTGAGCGCGAGCCGGTAACCGTTGGGCTTGAGCTCGAGGTTGTCGCGGATGTGCACTGGCGCCGACAGGAAGCCGACCTCCTGCGCGAATTTCTTGCGCAGGCCGCGGATGCGCTTGAGCAGCTCGCCGTCCTGGCCCTTGTCCACCATCGGGATCAGCCGGTAACCGACTTCGAGGCCGAGCACGTCCACCTGCGACACATCGTTCCAGCTCGCCTCCAGATTGTCGGCCGGCGGCATGGCGACCTGCGCCGCCACCTCGGGCGCCGCCGCCGCGGCGGTGTCGGCGGCGATGCGCTTGCGCCGCATCCACGCCATTGCGCCGAGGGTAGCCGCGAGCAGCAGGAAGACGAGGTTGGGCATGCCCGGGATGAGGCCGAGCACACCGATGATCGCGGCGGTCAATACCATGACCTGCGGGTTGGAGAAGAGCTGGGCGATCATCAGTCCACCGACGTCGCCCTCGTCGCCCACCCGCGACACCACCAGGCCTGCCGCCACCGAGACGATCAGCGACGGGATCTGCGCCACCAGGCCGTCGCCGATGGTGAGCAGGGTGTAGGTGTGCGCCGCGTCGCCGACCGCCATGTCGTGCTGCATGACGCCGACGAAGAGGCCGCCGATCATGTTGATCACGAGGATGATGATGCCGGCCACCGCATCACCGCGGACGAACTTGGACGCGCCGTCCATCGCACCGTAGAAGTCCGCCTCCTGGGCGACCTCCTTGCGGCGGCGCTTGGCCTCTTTCTCGTCGACCAGACCGGCATTGAGGTCGGCGTCGATCGCCATCTGCTTGCCGGGCATCGCATCCAGCGTGAAGCGAGCCGACACTTCGGCGATCCGCCCCGCACCCTTGGTGATGACGACGAAGTTGATCACGGTGAGGATCACGAACACCACCAGGCCGACCGCGGTGTTGCCCCCCACCAGGAAGTTGCCGAAGGCCTCGATCACCTTGCCCGCCGCATCCGGGCCGGCGTGACCCTCGAGCAGCACGATCCGGGTCGAGGCGACGTTGAGCGACAGGCGCAGCAGCGTGGTCACCAGCAGCACGGTGGGAAACACCGAGAAATCGAGCGGCCGTGTCGAGTACATCGCCACCAGCATCACCATCACCGAGACCGCAATGTTGAAGGTGAAGAACACATCGAGCAGGAACACCGGCAGCGGCAGCACCATCATCGACAGGATCACGATGATGAGCAGCGGCGCCGCGAGCGGGCGCAGGTTGGCCGGCGTGAGCAGCTGGCGCAGGTTCAGGGTGTCGTTCAGGGCCATGGTTCAGGCACTCATTCCTCGGGGGCTCCCGGGTCCATGCCGGCAGGCACCGGCAAGACCGCGGGCGCGACGGGCGGCAAGCCGCCCTGCTTCATCCAGGCATCAAGCTGGTAGACGTAGGCCATCACCTCGGCCACCGCGGTGTACAGCGCGGCGGGGATGGACTGCTCCAGTTCGCAGTGTTTGTAGAGCGCGCGCGCAAGCGGCGGCGCCTCGAGCAGCGGCACGTCGTTTTCCCGGGCGATCTCGCGAATCTTCAGCGCAAGCTCACCGCGCCCTTTGGCGACCACCATCGGCGCCCCCATCTTGCTGGCGTCGTACTTGAGCGCCACCGAGAAGTGGGTCGGGTTGGTGACCACCACGTCGGCCTTGGGCACCTCGGCCATCATGCGGCGGCGCGCCATCTCGCGCTGCATCGCGCGGATACGGCCCTTGATCATCGGGTCGCCTTCCTGCTCCTTGCTCTCGCGCTTGACCTCTTCCTTGGTCATGCGCAGCTTCTTGTGGTACTGCCAGAGCTGGAAGGGCACGTCGAGCGCCGCGAGCAGGCCGAGGCTGAGCACGATCAGCAGCGCGGCGAAGGCCACCGTATCCGAGAAGTCGGCCATGCCGGTCTCGAGCGGCTCGACCATCAGGTCGAACAGGTGGTCGATGTTCATCCACAGCACCAGCGCGGCGACCCCGCCCACCAGCAGGGACTTGAGGATCGCCTTGATCATCTCGGCGAGACCGTGCATCGAGAACATGCGCCCGAGGCCCTGCAGCGGGTTCAGGCGGTCAAACTTGAAACCGAGCGCCTTGGGCGCGAACACGAGGCCGCCGAGCACCATCGGGGCAGCGACGGCGGCAATCAGCAAGGCGAGGAAGAGCGGCATCAGGGTCAGCATGGCGCCGCTCAGCATGCGCTCGAGCATGTCGAGCATGGCGTTCTCGTCGAACGCAGCCCGCCGATCGAAGGCAAAGCCGTCGCGGAACAGGCCGCTGACCCGCCCCCCCATCCAGCCACCGAGAAGCAGCAACGAGGCTGCCCCCGTCACGGTGACGAGGAAGGTCGACAGCTCCCGCGACTGCGGGACCTGGCCTTCCTCGCGCGCCTGCTCGAGTCTTCGCGGTGAGGGGTCTTCTGTCTTTTCGAGATCGCTTTCTTCGGCCACGGCCGGCTCCGTCCGCCGCCCCGCCGCACCGCACAGATGCGGGCGCGCGACGACGTGTGCCGATTATCGGTCGCCACCGGCAAGCGCCGGGCGCGGAAAACACGGCGTAAAGCGGCGCTATTCGACGCTTGGGCGGATGCGGTTCAACGCGCCGCGGGCAGGCGGTCGATGCCGCGCAGCACGCTGCCGGGCGCGATGCCGCGCTCCTCGAACCAGCCCGCGTTCATCTCCAGGGCGAAGCGCGCAGGGGCTGCGGCGCAATGGCTGTCCTCGGTGCGCGGTGCCATGCGCTCGATGTTGAGGATGCGTCCGCGGCCATCGATGAACGCGACCGAGAGCGGCAGCGGGGTGTTGCGCATCCACATGCAATGGACGGCTTCCTCGGGGAACACGAACACCATGCCACGGTGCAGCGGCATGGCCACACGATGCATCAACCCGGTCTGACGCGCCTCGACGGTGTGCGCGACCTCGGCCTCGATGCGATACATCCCGGCGCCGAGCTCGGCGACCGGCAGCGTGGCGGTGACGCCCTGTGCGCCGGCGGCGAAGGCCGCGGCGCCGAGGGCGAGCGTGATCGTGAAACGGAGGGCGGGATGCGGTGTGTTCATCGTTGCGGCGGCACCGGGAGGGGATGGAGCGGCGATGTTACCGCGCGCGCTGCGTTGCTGCAGCGCTGCTGTTCGCGGCTTCCGCCGCTCCTACAGGTCACCGCCGCGGCCCGTAGACCGCGTGCCCGTACGCCGTAAGGCGCACGCCTCGCGCCTCGCGCCTCGCGCCTCACGTTGCCAGCATCTCCTGGTGCTTGCCGCCGAGGCCGAGGTAGGCCTCGATGACGCGCGGGTCGCCGGCGAGTTCGGAGGCCGGGCCTTCCATCGCCACTTCACCGGTCTCGAGCACATAGGCGTAGTCGGCGACCTGCAGCGCGGCGCGGGCGTTCTGCTCGACGAGCAGGATCGACACGCCGCGGCTGCGCAGCTGGGTGATGATGCGGAAGATCTCGCGTGTGATCAGCGGCGCCAGACCCAGGCTGGGCTCGTCGAGCATCAGCAGCTTCGGCTTGGCCATCAGCGCGCGTCCGACCGCGAGCATCTGGCGCTCGCCGCCCGACAGCGTGCCGGCCATCTGGGCGCGGCGCTCGCGCAGGCGCGGGAAGAGGCCGTAGACCTCCTCCATGGTCTGCGCGTGGTCGCGAAAACCCATCCGGTAGCGCTGGAAGCCGCCGAGCACGAGGTTGTCCTCGACGCTCATCTCGCCGAACAGCTCACGCTTCTCGGGCACCAGGTTCATGCCGCGCGCGACCATGGCCTCGACCTCCGGCGCCACCATCGCCACGCCGTCGAAGGTGATGCCGCCGCGCGAGCGGAGCAGGCCCATGATCGCCGACAGCATGGTCGTCTTGCCGGCGCCGTTGGGGCCGATCACGGTGACGATCTGGCCCTCGCCGACGGTGATGCTGGCGTTGGTGAGCGCCTCGACCAGGCCGTAGGCCACGCACAGCTTGTCGACCTGCAGCAGCGGGCGGTCGCCGGGCTTGTTGGCAGCCATCATTCTTCCCCTCCCAGATAGGCCTGCAGCACGGCCGGGTCACGCTGCACTTCCTCGGGCAGGCCTTCGGCGATCTTCTCGCCGAATTCCATCACCACCACACGATCGACCAGGCCCATCACGAAGTCCATGTCGTGCTCCACCAGCAGCACGCCCATGCCCTCGGCGCGCAACTTGCGCAACAGGTCGCCGAGCGCCTGCTTTTCCTTGTAGCGCAGACCGGCGGCGGGCTCGTCGAGCAGCAGCAGGCACGGATCGGAGGCGAGCGCACGCGCGATCTCGAGGATGCGCTGCTGGCCCAGCGCCAGGCTGCCGGCCTCGTCGAACATGTGGTCGCCCAGACCGACGCGCTCGATCTGGCGCGCGGCTTCGGCGAGCAGGCGAGCCTCCTCGGCACGCTCAAGCCGCCACGCCGCCGCCAGCACGCCGCGCGAACCGCGCAGGTGGGCGCCGATAGCAACGTTCTCGAGCACGGTCATGGTGGGCAGGATGCGCACATGCTGGAAGGTGCGGCTCATGCCCATGCGTGCGATCGTGCGCGAACCTTTGCCCACCACCGACTCGCCGAGGAAGCGGACCTCTCCCGAGGTCGGCGTATCGACGCCGGAGACCTGGTTGAACATCGTGCTCTTGCCTGCGCCATTGGGCCCGATCAGGGCGAGGATCTCGCCCGCCCGCACCTCGAGGCTCATGTTGTTGTTGGCGAGCAGGCCGCCGAAGCGGCGGGTGACGCCCTTCGCCTCGAGCAGCAGCGCACCCGCCACGGGCAGGTCGCGCCGCGGCAGCGGGAGCGCGTCGGGGTCGATGCTGCGCCGTTGCGTCGCGACCGGGATGACGCGCTTGAAGCCGGCGACCACGATTGGCCACAGCCCCCCGCGCGCCTTATGCAGCACCAGCACCATGAGCACACCGAAGATGATGACCTCGAAGTTGCCGCTTTCGCCGAACAGCTTGGGCAGCAGGTCCTGCAGCCACTGCTTGAGCACGGTGATCACGCCGGCGCCCACCAGGGCCCCCCACACGTGCGCGGCACCGCCGACCACGGCCATGAACAGATATTCGATGCCGATGTGCAGGCCGAACGGGGTCGGGTTCACGAAGCGCTGCATGTGCGCGTACAGCCAGCCCGAGGCACAGGCGAGCAGCGCAGCGATGATGAAGATCACCATGCGCGAGCGCGCGGTGTCGACGCCCATCGCCTCGGCCATGACCATGCCGCCCTTGAGCGCACGAATCGCCCTGCCCTCGCGCGAATCGAGCAGGTTGCTGGCGGTGAGCAGCCCCGCGAGCACGAACGCCCAGATGAGGTAATAGACTTCCTCGCCCTGCCGCAGCTCGTAGCCGAACACCGAGATCGGCGGAATGCCGGTGAGGCCGGTGTGGCCGCCGAGGAAGCCCATGGTGCCGAACAGGAAGTAAAGGCTGAGTCCCCATGCGATCGTCGCCAGCGGCAGATAGTGGCCCGACAGGCGCAGCGTCAGCTTGCCGATCAGGAAGGCGACCACGCCGGTGAAGACCAGGCCGACCACCAGCGCAAGCCAGGGCGAACCGCCCGCCCAGGCGAGCCAGCCTGGCAGCTCGCTCGAGGTCGTCAGCAGCGCGGTGGTGTAGGCCCCGAGGCCGACGAAGGCCGCCTGGCCAAAACTGGTGAGGCCGCCCACGCCGGTCAGCAGCACCAGACCGAGGGCAACCATCGCATACAGGCCGATGTAGTTGAGCAGGGTGATGTAGAAGGCCGGCATCGCCAGCGGCGCGAGGGCCAGCAGGACGACGAAGGCGGCCAGCACAAGACGCGGGGAGAGTGCGAACTTCATTCCTCTTCCTCCATGTGGTGGCTGGTCAGCGATCGCCACAGCAGCACCGGGATGATCAGCGTGAACACGAGGACCTCCTTGTAGGCACTCGCCCAGAACGAACTGAACGATTCGAGCAGCCCGACCAGCACCGCCCCGAAGGCCGCGAGCGGATAGCTCGCCAGCCCGCCGATGATGGCGGCGACGAAACCCTTGAGGCCGATGAGGAAGCCGCTGTCGTAGTAGATCGTGGTGATCGGCGAGATCAGCACGCCCGACAGCACGCCGATCAGCGCAGCGAGCAGGAAGGTGAGCTTGCCGGCAAGCGCGGGCGGAATGCCCATCAGGCGGGCACCATTGCGGTTGATCGCGGTGGCACGCAGCGCCTTGCCGTAGATCGTGCGCCCGAAGAACAGCGCAAGCGCGACGATCAGCACCACCGAGGCGGCGATCACCCAGATCGTCTGTCCGCTCACCGAGAGCGCACCGAGGTCGAAGCGCGCATCCGAGAACGGCGGCGTGCGATAACCTTCGGCCCCGAAGAACAGCAGGCCCAGGCCCACCATGGCGACGTGGGAAGCGACCGAGACGATCAGCAGCACCAGCACCGTGGCCTCGGCGATCGGCTGGAAGACAATGCGGTACATCATCGGCCCCAGCGGCACGACGACGAGCAGGGTCAGCAGGACCTGCACCGCCAGTCCGAGCTCGCCGAGCGGAAGCCCCTTCAGCGCCGCCAGCATCAGCAGCGGGTAGCCGACATTGAGCGCGAGGATGGAGCCGAGTCGGCGCGACTGACCGGCGCGCAGCGCGGCGGTGCCGTCGAGGGCGGCAACGGCAATGCCGGCGCCGAGCAGCAGCCAGACGGTGGCCGGCAGCACACCGTTGCCGATCATCGCGAGCGTGAGTGCACCATAGGCGACGAACTCACCCTGAGGTATGAAGATCACCCGGGTGACCGCGAACACCAGTACCAGCGCGAGCGC
>JAKLLJ010000004.1:0-4825 GCA_023150215.1 Thauera sp.
CGCCGGAGAGCTGGGCCGGGAAGCGGTCGGCGAGCCAGTCGAGCTGCACCAGATCGAGGAGCGCGTGCACCTTCCCGGCGATCTGCCGTTCCGACGGGCGCTGTACGCGCGGCTTCATGCGCAGGCCGAAGGCGACGTTGTCGAACACGCTCATGTGGCGGAACAGTGCGTAGTGCTGGAACACGAAGCCGACCTGGCGATCGCGCACATGGGTGCCGGAGGCATCCTCGCCGTCGAGCAGCACCTGTCCGGCGTCGGCCGGTTCGAGTCCGGCGATCACGCGCAGCAGCGTGGTCTTGCCGCAGCCGGAGGGGCCGAGCAGCGCCACCAGCTCGCCGGTGGGGAAATCGAGCGACACGTCGTCGAGGGCGACGAAGTTGCCGAAGCGCTTGTGGATGTTGCGAACCTGGATGCTCATGACTGTCCTTCGTGAAGGTCGTGGTGTGCGTGCGCGGCGCGGTGCTCGATCCAGGTCTTGATGCCCAGGGTCACCAGCGCGAGCAGCGCAAGCAGCGAGGCCACCGCGAAGGCGGCGGCGAACTGGTACTCGTTGTAGAGAATCTCGACGTGCAGCGGCAGCGTGTTGGTCTCGCCGCGGATGTGGCCGGACACCACCGACACCGCGCCGAACTCGCCCATCGCGCGCGCGTTGGTGAGGATCACGCCGTACAGCAGGCCCCACTTCACGTTCGGCAGGGTCACGTGCCAGAAGGTCTGCAGGCCGCTGGCGCCGAGCACCACCGCGGCTTCTTCCTCTTCCTTGCCCTGCGCCTGCATCAGCGGAATCAGCTCGCGGGCGACGAAGGGGAAGGTGACGAACACGGTGGCGAGCACGATGCCGGGCACGGCGAAGATGATCTTCACGTCTTGTTCCGCCAGCCATGGCCCCAGCCAGCCCTGGGCGCCGAACACCAGCACGTAGATCAGGCCGGCGATCACCGGCGACACCGAGAACGGCAGGTCGATCAGCGTGATCAGGAAGTGCTTGCCGCGGAACTCGAACTTGGCGATCGCCCACGCCGCGCACACGCCGAACACCAGGTTGAGCGGCAGCGCGATCGCCGCGGCGAGCAGGGTCAGGCGCAGCGCCGACAGCGCGTCGGGATCGATGAGCGCGCTGAGGTAGGTCTCCCAGCCCTTCCTCAGCGCCTCGACGAAGACCGCGATCAGCGGCATCAGCAGGAACACGGCGAAGAAGGTGAGCGCGGTGCCGAGGATCAGCCACTTCACCAGCGGCGTCTCACGGGTGGCCGCACGGGCCTCGAAGCGGGTCTGGCCGATGGCCTGGGCCGCACCCAGGCGGAGTGTGCTTGCGCCGGACATGTCAGCGGTCCCTCCCGGTACTTTTGGCCGTCCATGCCTGCAGGCCGTTGATGGCGAGCAGCAGCGTGAAGGACAGCAGCAGCATCACGGTCGCGATCGCCGTGGCGCCGGTGTAGTCGTACTGCTCGAGCTTGGTGATGATCATCAGCGGGGTGATCTCCGACACCATCGGGAGGTTGCCGGCGATGAAGATCACCGAGCCGTACTCGCCCACCGCGCGCGCGAAGGCGAGCGCGAAGCCGGTCAGCAGCGCCGGGAACACGATCGGCAGGATCACGTGGCGGAAGGCCTGCCCGCGCTGCGCGCCGAGGCTGGTGGCGGCTTCTTCCAGTTCGGTGTCGAGGTCCTCCAGGATCGGCTGCACCGTGCGCACCACGAAGGGCAGGCCGATGAAGACCAGCGCCACCAGCACGCCGAGCGGCTTGAACGCGACCTGGATACCGAGCGGCTCGAGGAACTGGCCGATCCAGCCGTTCTTGGCGTACAGCGCGGTGAGCGAGATGCCGGCCACCGCGGTGGGCAGTGCGAAGGGCAGATCGACCAGGGCGTCGATCAGCTTCTTGCCCGGAAAGGAGTAGCGCACCAGCGCCCACGCCAGCAGCAGCCCGAACACCGCGTTGATCGCGGCGGCGAGCAGCGACATGCCGAAGGACAGCTTGTAGGAGGCGACGACCCGCGGCGCGGTGACCACGTCCCGGAACTCGCTGAAGCTCAGCTCGGCCGTCTTCAGGAACACCGCCGCGAGCGGGATCAGCACCAGCAGCGACAGGTAGGTGAGGGTATAGCCGAGGGTCAGTCGGAAGCCGGGCAGCACGCGCAGGTGCGGGGTCGCGGGCGGGCGGGGGAACGGTGTGGCCAGGGTTGCGGTGTTCATGATCGATGCCGTGGTACGCGAATGGCTTCGAGTCTAGATTCCCGCCTTATGGACGAAAAACAATAAAAACAGCGTTGCTTATGCGATTTCCTGCAGTTCGGTGCACGGGGGCGCGTTGGTCGTGGCGCTCGACCGACGCGTGCCCACGACTACAATGCGGGTCGTAACCGGGGAGGCGATCGCTTGGCGGACTTCATTGGCAACTTCGTGCTGGCCTTGCTGCTGGTTGCACTGCTGCGCGCGCTCTATGCCGTGTGCGCGATGCTCGTGCGCACCCGTGACGGCGGCAACATCGCCTTCGCGATCGCCTTGCCGGCCGGGCTGCTCTACGTCGTGGTGCGCAATCCGGTGCCGGTGACGAGTTGGGCCGGGCTGGCGGCCGGCGTGACCCTGGGAGCGGGTCTGCTGCTGGCGGATGCGTTGATGAGGCGGGGTCGATCCTGAAGAGGCTGCGCGCAGCGGAAAGGGCGCTGCGGCTCGCGCAGCCGCGTGCGAAGCGTTCTGCCGTATCGGCAACGTGCTGGGCATCTGCTTGGAATGGCGCACTGCTTGGCATATCGCGCCAATAAAAATAGTCGTTGGGCGCAATCAGCATTTAGTGCGTCAGTCGCGCCAACAGCGTAGCCTGGTCCGCTACCGCGCGGCCCCTATCGCCCGCCGCAGCCTGTGCCACCTGCGCGATGATTTCAGTCATCGAGACGCTCCAGCGCTTGACTGCCAAGACCCTGGAGAGAAGGCGGCGCCGGGGTCATTACGCCCTTATCTGGCAGGGCGGCAAGCCGGTGCTGACAGGTGAGGACGCACCGCGCACCAATGAAGGCACCCGCTGAGCAGCGCCGAACCATACCGAGCATCCGCGCCTCCGACCGGATGAAAAACTCGGTGAAGGCGAAAGGCGGGCAGGAACTGCTGGCCCATTCCAGTGCCGACGTCAACCGCCGGATCGGCGCCGAGATTTCTACCAGAACCGTGAAGCGTGCCCTCGACGATCTGATCGAAAATGGCAAGATTCTATGAAGGCCCGGGCCATCCGCCACTGCACGCACACACCCGCCGGCTCGCGCGCATTTGCGCCATTTCGCCCCCCCGCTTTGGGGCTACCGCTTTGGGGCTGCCTTTGTCCGCCCCGACCGAACCATGAGTCTCATCAGGGGGAGTGTATGACCAGCCTGCTCCGGCCCGCCCGCAGTGCCCTCGTCGCAACCGCTTTCCTGCTGTGCTCGCTGCCCGGGTTCGCCCCGGCGCAGGGGACGGGCGGAACCCTGCAGAAAGTCGCCGACAAGGGAACCATCGTCGTCGGCTACCACGAATCGACGCCACCGTTTACCTATCTCACCCCCGACGGCGAGATCATGGGCTATTCCATCGATTTCGCCAGATCCATCGTCGAGGCGATCAAGCAGGAACTCCAGCGCCCCGACCTGCCGGTCAAGATGGTGCCGTTTACGGTGCAAAGCCGTCTGTCGATCGTTCAGAACGGCACTGCGGACCTTTCCTGTGGTGCGACCACCCACACCGTCGAGCGCCAGCAGCAGGTGGCTTTCTCCAACACGATCTACATTGCAGGCTCGCGTTTGATGACGCGCAAGGACTCGGGCATCCGGGATTTCTCCGACCTCACCGACAAGACCGTGGCGACTTTCGCCCGTTCCACCTCCGAGAAGATGCTGCAGAAGATGAACGCCGAGCAGGGCCGACGGATCCATATCGTGTCGACCTTCGATCGCGGCGAAACGCCGCTGTCGGTGCTGCAGGCCGGGCAGGCGGATGCCTACATGATGGATGACGCCTTGCTTCATGCAACGGTGCTGCAGACCTGGCGCCCGGAGGACTGGATCGTCACCGGTACGCCGCAATCCTTCGAAGCCTATGGCTGCATCCTGCGCAAGGACGACCCGGCCTTCAAGGCGGTGGTCGACCGTGAGATCGCCCGCCTGATGATCTCCGGCGAAGCCGAGGTCCTCCATCGGAAATGGCTGCAGTCGCCGATTCCGCCGAACGGCGACAACCTGGGTATGCCGGTCAGTGACGCGATGCGCGCGCTCTACAAGGCGCCCAACGACAAGCCTTTTTACTGAGCGAGTTGTCGATTGGCGCTCAGACGCTCCCTCTTTCGCAAGTACCTGCTGATTTTCAGTGCGCTCACCGGCGGCACGCTGCTGCTCAGCAGCCTGCTTGCGTTTGGCGATGCCTACCGTGAGCACACACAGGCGGTGGTGCGCCTGCAGCAAGAGAAGGCCGATGCCGCCGCCGCGCGCCTGGCGGAGTATCAGTTCGCCATCGAGCAGCGCATCAGCACGACCGCGGTGACGCGCAACAGCGAGGATCCCATCGGGCAGCGCGCCCAGGAGGTACGCCTGCTGCGCAACATTGCTGCGATCAACGAGGTTACGCTGCTTGATGCGGAGGGGGTGGAGGTCCTGAGCCTTTCGCGGCGTGAGCGGGCCGAGCGCCCGGAGCCGACGTTTGGGCTGTTCGAACGGGTGCGCAACGGACGCCCCCACCGGACGCCGATCTATTTTCGCGACGGAGGCCTGTTCATGACCGTCGTGATGGCGGTCGGCCCGCAAGCCGCTGGCGTGACCATCGCCGAGATCGAGATGGAGTTCTTGCTCGATGGCATTTCCA
>JAKLLJ010000004.1:4835-35181 GCA_023150215.1 Thauera sp.
GATCGCCCATCCCGAGCTCGGGCTGGTGTTGCGCGATACCAGCCTGGTCGGACTGCCTCAGGTGCGCGCCGCCTTGAGTGATGTGCTTGGCGACAAGAAAAGTCCGGCGCCCCCCGTGGACCTGAACGGTGTGCCGGTGCTGGCTTCCTTTGCGACCGTGCCCCAGCTGGGATGGTTCGTCTTCGTCGAAGAGCCGCTCTCCGAAACCTATCGCCCCTTGTACAAGCAGGTCGTTCGTGGCGTGCTCCTGGTGCTGGCCGGGATGTTGTTGTCGATGGGCGTCGCCGTGCTGCTGGTGCGAAGGATGGTGCTGCCGATTCAGGCCCTGCAGGAAGGTGCGACCCGGATCGGCGAAGGCGATTTCCAACATCGGATCCAGCTCGGCACCCAGGACGAGCTCGAGGCCTTGGGCGACAGTTTCAACCGGATGGCCGAGCATCTTCAGCAATCCTATTCGACACTGGAAAAGGCCGTGGCCGAGCGCACCCGTGAATTGCTGATGCTCAACAACCAGCTCGCCGCCCTGAGCGCCACCGATGGGCTGACGGGGATTCCCAACCGGCGGCATTTCGACGAGACGCTCGCCCAGGAGTGGATACGTGCGGCCCGCTCGGGGCAACCCCTTGCGCTGGGCATGCTCGATGTGGATTGGTTCAAGGCCTACAACGATCATTTTGGCCATCAGGCGGGTGACGAGTGTCTGCGCAGCATCGCCCGCCTGCTCGCGGCAAGCATCTGCCGTACGGGCGATCAGGTCGCGCGCTACGGCGGTGAGGAGTTCGTCTTCATTGCTCCCGCCACGAATGCCGAAGGTGCCGTCCGGCTGGCGCACAAGGTGGTTGACGCGATCCGGGCGGCAAACCTGCCGCACCCCGGATCGGCCTATGGTCGTGTGACGATCAGCATCGGCATTGCCGCCGTGGTGCCTGTGGCCGACAGCACGCCCGAGCGCCTGATCCACGCTGCCGACAGCGCCTTGTACCGTGCCAAGACGCTGGGCAGGAACCGTATTGCTACAAGCGAGGGAACGGCCGTAGTCTTCAATGTTCCTGTTCAGGAGTCCCCCCCATGATCGTCTTCGTCACCGGCGCCTCCGCCGGCTTCGGCGCCGCCATCGCGCGCAGCTTCGTCAAGGGCGGCCACCGCGTGGTCGCCACCGCCCGTCGCAAGGACCGCCTGGACGCGCTCGCCGCCGAGCTCGGCGACGCGCTGTTGCCGATCGAGCTCGACGTGCGCGACGCCGACGCGGTCGCCGCGGCGCCGGGCGCACTGCCCGCCGGCTTCGCCGAGGTGGATGTGCTGGTCAACAACGCAGGACTCGCGCTCGGGCTGGAGCCGGCGCAGCGGGCCTCGCTGGACGACTGGCAGACCATGATCGACACCAACTGCACCGGGCTGGTGCAGGTCACCCGTGCCTTCCTGCCCGGCATGGTGGCGCGCAACCGCGGCCACATCTTCAACCTCGGCTCGGTGGCCGGGCGCTGGCCCTACGCCGGCGGCAACGTCTACGGCGCCACCAAGGCCTTCGTGCGCCAGTTCAGCCTCAACCTGCGCGCCGACCTGACCGGCACCGCGCTGCGCGTGACCGACATCGAGCCCGGGCTGTGCGGCGGCACCGAGTTCTCCAACGTGCGCTTCCATGGCGACGACGACAAGGCGGCCAAGGTCTATGCCGACGTGCAGCCGCTGAGCGCCGAGGACATCGCCGACTCGGTGTACTGGATCGCCACCCGCCCGGCACACGTCAACATCAACACCATCGAGCTGATGCCGGTGGCGCAGTCCTTCGCCGGCCTGTCGGTGCATCGCGGCTGAGGGCGCGCGGCAGCGCTGCGGCACGCCCCCGTCTCGCCAAGAGCCTCCGTCGCACTCGTCCCCGCAGTCGTGGCGTGTTTGCCGGACAACCCCACCGCCGCGGTTCTGTAGGTGCGGCGGAAGCCGCGAACCCTTGCGTCGGCCCGCCTCCGCTCCCGCCCCTTCACCTCGCGCCCGCTTACCGGGCGTACACCCGATCGAACACGCCGCCGTCGGCGAAGTGCTTCTTCTGCACCGCCTGCCAGCCGCCGAGCTCCTCGATGGTGATGAGCTCGACCTTCGGGAAGCGGGCGACGTCGGCGGGGTCGGCGTCCTCGGGCTTGAGCGGGCGGTAGTAGTGCCTGGCCGCGAGACGCTGGCCGACGGGCGAGTACAGGTATTCCAGGTAGGCCTGGGCGACTTTTTCCGTGCCGCGCTTCCGTGCCACGCCGTCGACGACGGTGACCGGCGGCTCGGCGAGGATCGAGATCGAGGGCACGACGATTTCGAACTTGTCCGGGCCGAGCTCGTTGATCGACAGGAAGGCCTCGTTCTCCCACGCCAGCAGCACGTCGCCGATGCCGCGCTGGACGAAGGTGTTGGTGGCGCCGCGTGCGCCCGAGTCGAGCACTGGCACGTTTTTCAGCAGCCGGGTGACGAAGTCCTCTGCGCGCTGCTCGCCGCCACCCGGCTGCCTGAGTGCGTAGCTCCAGGCGGCGAGGTAGTTCCAGCGCGCGCCGCCGGAGGTCTTCGGGTTGGGCGTGATGACCTCGATGCCGGGCTTGACCAGGTCGTCCCAGTCCTTGATGCCCCTGGGGTTGCCCTTGCGCACCAGGAACACGATGGTCGAGGTGTAGGGCGAACTGTTGTGGGCGAGGCGCTGTTGCCAAGTGGTGGGAATCTTGCCGGTCTTGTCGGCGATGGCGTCGATGTCATAGGCCAGGGCCAGGGTGACGACGTCGGCTTCCAGGCCGTCGATCACCGCCCGTGCCTGTTTGCCCGCGCCGCCGTGGGATTGCTTGATGGTGACGGTCTCCCCGGTCTTGTCCTTCCAGTAGCGGGCGAATTCCGGGTTGAAGGCGTGATAGAACTCGCGTGTCGGGTCGTAGGACACGTTGAGAAGGGTGCTCTGTGCCTGAGCGGCGCCGATCAGGCCGGCGGCGAAGCTCAGGGCGAGCAGGGTGTGGCGAAGGGCGTTGAGGGCCATGAGCAGTGCTCCATCTCGGTGATTGCGATGGCGTGAATCTAGCCGCGCCGTCGGGCGATCCGAACCAAGAAAAAACGCATTGCTTATTCCGCGAGCGGCGGAGGGCACGCCTGCCACGGAGCGAGGGCTTGTTGCGCGCATGTAACAGTGTCATTTTCATGCCTCAGAGTAGTGATAATTCCCGCAATGCAATATCGCTCCGCCCGACCGTGAGTCCCGACGTTTCGAATTCCGCTCCGTCGCCTGATCCGTCACTCGCTCCGCGCGCGTTCCGCCCCTGGCGCCTGCTTGGGGCGGTTGTTTTCCTCGCGATGCTGGTGGCCGCCGTTGCCGGCAGCCTGCTGCTGTGGCACGAGGTGCACACCTCGCGCCTGCAGGCGCGCGCGCTCGCGCGCTACGCCGCAGGCCTGGACTACGCCCTGGTCGCGGGGCCGAGCGAGGCGATCCGCTTCCCGGCCCACGGCCCCTTCGACCAGCGACTCGGCTACACCGAACTGCCGCGCTTCGCCGCGCGTCTGCAGGCGCGTGGCTTTGCGTTGACCGAGCAGGTGCGCTTCAACGAGGCCCTGCGCGCCCACGTCGAGCGCGAGCTGTTTCCGCCCTACGCCGAGAAGACGCGCGCCGGCCTCGACGTGTTCGACTGCTGCGGTGCAGCGCTGTACGGCTTTCGCTACCCCTACCGCGGCTATGCGCGCTTCGAGGACGTGCCGCCGGTCGTGGCTCAGGCCCTGCTCTTCATCGAGAACCGCGACCTGCTCGATGAATCGCGGCCGACCTTGAATCCCGCGGTGGACTGGGTGCGCTTCGCGCGCGCGGCGCTCGGCCAGCTCGGGCGCATGGTGAATATGGATCTGGACGCGCCCGGCGGCAGCACCCTCGCCACCCAGATCGAGAAGTATCGTCATTCCCCCGGCGGCATCACCCTCGACGCGCGCGAGAAGCTGCGCCAGATGGTGTCGGCGTCGGTGCGCGCCTATCGCGAGGGCGAGCAGACCCTGCCGGTTCGCCGTCGCCTGGTGCTGGACTACCTCAACACCGTGCCGCTGTCGGCCGCGCCCGGCCATGGCGAGGTCAATGGCGTCGGCGACGGGCTGTGGGTGTGGTTCGGCGCCGACTTCGCGCGCGTCAATGCGCTGCTGTCGGCGGCGGTGGGCGAGGGCGCCGAGCGCGTCGCCCAGGGCCAGGCGCTGCGCCAGGTGGTGGCGCTGATGATCGCCCACCGCCGGCCCTCGTGGTATCTGGCCGGCGGCCGCGACGAGCTCACCCGCACGACCGACGCCTACCTGCGCCTGCTCGCCGAGGTAGGGCTGATCGACGCCCGCTTGCGTGACGCCGCGCTCGCCCAGCCGCTGGTCTATCGTGACCTCGTCGCTCACCCGGCGTGGTTGCCGGCCACCCCGGGCAAGGGCACGACCGCGGTGCGCACCCGGCTCGCCGGCCTGCTCGATACCTCGCTGTACGGCCTCGACCGTCTCGACGCCGAACTCGTCACCACCCTGCACGGCGGCCTGCAGCAGGCGGTGGGCGAGCATCTGGCGCGCCTGACCGACCCCGCCTTTGCGCGCAGCCAGGGCCTGATCGGCGAGCGCATGCTCAATCCCGCCACGCTCGGCGCGGTGCGCTACAGCTTCACCCTGGTCGAGCGCAGCGCAGGCGGCAACCGCGTGCGGGTGCAGACCGACACCACCGATCAGCCGCTCGACATCAACGAGGGCAGCAAGCTCGAGCTCGGCTCCACCGCCAAGCTGCGCGTGCTTGCCACCTATCTCGAGCTGGTCGCCGAACTCCACGCCCGGCTCGCCGCGCTCGATGTGCCGGCGCTGCGCCAGGTCGAGGTGGACGGCCAAGACCGCCTGACGCGCTGGGCGATCGATCATCTCGCCACCGCGACGGACCGCGGCCTCCCGGCGATGCTGGAGGCCGCGCTCGAACGCCGTTTCTCCGCCGGCCCCGGCGAAGGCTTCTTCACCGGCGGCGGGCGCCACGTGTTCGGCAACTTCAACAGCAGCGACGACGCCCGCAACCCCAGCTTGCGCGAGGCGCTGCAGGCCTCGATCAACCTGCCCTTCGTGCGCCTGATGCGCGAGCTTGTGCGCCATGCGATGTACCAGGTGCCGGGCAGCACCGCACGCCTGCTCGAGGACAACGACGACCCGCGGCGCAACGACTACCTCGTCCGCTTCGCCGACCGCGAGGGGCAGATGTTCCTGCGCCGTTTCTGGCGCAAGTACCAGGACAGCACGGCGGAGGAGATGCGCTCGATCCTGCTCGACGGCCTGCGCCCGAGCGCCGAGCGGCTCTCGGCGGTGTTCCGCTATCTGGCGCCGCAGGCGCCGGTGGACGCGCTCGCCGACTTCCTCGCCAGCCGCCTCGGTGATGCACGGCCGGGGCCGGCGCGCATCGCCGAGCTCCATGCCCGCCACGCTCCCGATGCCTTCGATCTGCCCGACCGCGGCTACGTGGCGCGCGTGCATCCGCTCGAGCTGTGGCTGGTGGCGTTCCGTCTGCAGCAGCCTGAGGCGACGTTCGCCGACGCGGTGGCGGCGAGCGCCGACGAGCGCCAGCAGGTGTACCGCTGGCTGTTCCGCACCCGCGCCAAGGGCGCGCAGGACTCGCGCATCTTCACCCTGCTCGAGGTCGAGGCCTTCCTCGAGATCCACCGGCGCTGGGCGCGCCTCGGCTACCCCTTTGGCCACCTGGTGCCGTCGCTGGCGAGCGCGCTCGGCAGCTCGGGAGACCGCCCGGCGGCGCTCGCCGAGCTGATGGGGATCATCGTCAATGACGGCCGCCGCTTGCCGACGCAGCGCATCGAGACCTTGCGCTTCGGTCGTGGCACGCCCTACGAGACCGCGTTCGCGATCCGGCCGGTGGAGGGCGACCCGGTGATGGCACCGGAGGTGGCGCAGGCGCTGCGCGGGGCGCTGTCGGATGTGGTCGAGAGCGGCACCGCGCGCCGGCTCGCCGGTGCCTTCCGCCTGGCCGACGGCAGTGAACTGGTGCTTGGCGGCAAGACCGGCACCGGTGACAACCGCATCGTGGTGCGCGGGCGCGCCGGCGTGGCGCTCAACCGCACCGCGACCTTCGTGTTCTACCTCGGCCCGCGCCACTTCGGCACGCTCACCGCCTACGTGATCGGCCCCGAGGCGGCGAGCTACCGCTTCACCTCGGCGCTGCCGGTGCAGATCCTCAAGTCGATGGGGCCGGTGCTGATCCCCCATCTGGAGCCGGGGTCCGCGCACGGCGGGTGAGGCGCAGCGCGCCGCCGCGGCTCACGGGTGGAAGGGCCAGAACAGCGGGATCAGGGCGCTGCACAGCAGCCAGGTGAGGATGTTCATCGGCACGCCGAGGCGCGCGAAGTCGGCGAAGCGGTAGTTGCCGGCGCTGTACACCAGGGTGTTGGTCTGGTAGCCGATCGGGGTGGCGAAGCTGCAGCTGGCGGCGAACATCACGCCGACCACGAAGGGACGCGGATCGACCCCCATCTGCTGGGCGAGCCCGATCGCCACCGGGGTGAACAGCACCGCGATCGCGTTGTTGCTCAGCGCTTCGGTGGCGACCGAGGTGATCAGGATCACCAGCGACAGCATCAGCCACGGCGACAGGCTGCCGCCCAGCGCCGCGAGCTGGCCGGCGAGCAACTGATCGAGGCCGGAATTGCGCATCGCGATGCTGATCGCGAGCATGCCGAAGATCAGCACCAGGATCGGCCACTCGACCGACTTGTAGGCCTCGTCGCTGGTGATGCAGCCGGTGGCGATCACTACGGCCGCGCCGATCAGCGCCAGGCCTTCGATCGGCATCACGTTCAAGGCTGCGAGCAGCATCACGCCGACGATGGTGGCGAGCGCGATCGGTGCCTTGTGGCGGCGGCTGGCTATCTGGCGGCCTTCGGTGATCGCGAACAGGTCGCCGTTGTCGCAGAAGCGGTGGATCTGCGCCGCCGTGCCCTCCACCAGCAGCACGTCGCCGCCCTGGAGCTGGAAGTCGTCGCCGATCTGCGCGAACGAGGCGTTGCGGCGATGCACGGCGACCAGATGGATGCCGTAGCGCGCGAGCAGGTCGAGGTCGCGGATCGGGCGCAGGATGTAGCGCGAGGTCTGGCCGACGATCGCCTCCACCATCACCAGGTCGCGCCGGCGCAGGGTCTCGAGGTCGTGGGCCGCGGTGCCCGCCGGCGCCTGCAGGGCGACGCCGTCGCTGCTGCGCAGCGCCATCATGGCGTCGCTGCGGCTGTGCACGACCACGCGGTCGCCGACCTCCAGGCGGGTGTCGGGCGCGGGGTCGGTGAGCTCGGTGTCGCCGCGCACCAGGTTCAAGACCTTGATGGTGCCATTGGACAGGCGCGCCTCGCGCAGCGTCCGGCCGGCCAGATGCGAGCCCTCGGGCACGAACAGCTCGGTCATGAACCAGCGCTCGCTGGCCCCGAACTGCTGGCTCAGCGTCTCGCGCACCGGCAGCAGGCGGGGCGCGAAGATGAGCATGAAGACACTGCCGACGAGCGCCATCAGCATCGCCGGCAGGCTGATCTCGAACATCGAGAACGGCGCCAGGCCCTGCTCGCGCGCGACGCCATCGACCAGGATGTTGGTCGAGGTGCCGACCATGGTGATCAGGCCGCCGAGGATGGTGGCGTAGGAGAGCGGGATCAGCAGCCGCGACGGCGACAGCCCCTGGCGGTTCGCCACCGCGATCACCGCCGGGATCATCACCATTACCACCGGCGTGTTGTTGATGAACGGCGACACCAGCAGGCAGGCGCCAATCAGCGCCAGCAGCAGGCGGCGCTCGCCCGCACCGGCCGCGGCGGCGAGCCATTCGCCGAGCTGGTCCACGCAGCCGGTGCGCGCCAAGGCGCCGCTGATGATGAACAGGCAGGCGATGGTGATCGGCGCGCTGTTGCCGAACACGCCGAGCACCTCCCGCGTGTTCAGCACGCCTGCCGCCAGCAGCGCGCCGACCGCCACCATCGCCGCCACGTCGGGCTTCACCCACTCGCGCACGAAGGCGGTGAACAGGACGACAAGGACGAAGCCGACGAAAAGCGGTGCGGAGATATCTGGGAGCAGCATCGGGGCGGGCGGCGGTTTGCGGATGGCGCAGCTTAGCGGCCGTCTTTATGCTTCACAAAGATTGATATCGACCGAGCTTATTCCTGCAGGTTCATTGTCCTGGGCGAAGAGGCGGTCGTCGCCCTGTAGGAGAGGAGCGGCGGAAGCCGCGAATCGGGCCGGACCCCGATCGACGCGGCCGATGCAGCCCGCCGCCGGGTTCGCGCCTGCCGGCGCTCCGACAGGCGCCGTCGCGATCTGGGGGGATGTAGGAGCGGCGGCAGCCGCGAATCCTGACGCGCTTAAGCGCGTGTGCTGTTTTGGCTTGCATTTATCCGAAAAAACTATAAAATCTCGAGAAATCTGCGGGAGAGAGGCGCCTGGCGCCTCCGCCGAAGGCGCAAGCTCCCATAATCGCTCAGGCACCAGGAACCGCAGATTCGATCAGCCGACTGGAGAGAGGTCGCACGCTGCAGCCTGGCGAGCGATCCACCGAAGGGGCGGACTCCAGCCGGAGTCGAAACTCTCAGGTAAAAGGACAGGGGGAGAGGCGCACAGCGACGGGCCATCGGTCCGTGCTGCCCTCACCGGAGTCCCTGCAATGCGTGTCCCCGGGTCGAGCCCGAACCGGCTGGATGCTTCCCGCGCCCAACCCTCCCCGCCCTGCCTCGATGGCCCATTGGCCAATGCCGCGCTCACCACCGACCGGGTCGTCGATCTGGCTCGATCACGTCCGGCGGCTGCGGCCAACGCCGCGGCGACCGAACGCTGCTGCGAGATCCGCCTGATCCTGCACGGCCAGTGTCGCTTGCTGCTGGCAGGCCATGTGCGCCCGCTCGGCGCCGGCCACGTCGTGCTGCATGCCGACGACGCGCCCGGCATCACCGAGCGCTCGGACGATTTCGACAGCCTCGTGGTCAGGCTTCCAGGCGCAACGGTGGACGAAGTCTGCGTGGAACACGAGTGGATCAAGCCCGAAGGCGGCGCGGCCTTCAGTTCGAGTCCATTGCGACCCGAGGCGCTGCAACGCTTCCTGCCGCTGTGCGAGCTGGTCGGCCGCGAGCTCGAGGCCGACAGTGCGCCACCCGAAGTGCTGCACCATTACGCACGCCTGCTCGCCTGCAAGCTCATCGCCGCACTCGATCACGGCATCCTGCACAGCGAACCGGATGCGCAGACACGATGCTTTGCACGCGTGCTCAGGTACATCGACGAGCACATCCGCCACGAGATCACCGCCGAGCGGCTCGCCCAGCATGCGGGGCTGAGTGTGCGTTCGCTGTACATGCTGTTCGAGAGGCACGCCGGGATGACGCCGAAGGCCTACATCCGCCGGGCCAAGCTCGAGCAGGTCTATGTGACGCTGATGGATCCGGCGAGCAGGGTGGCCAATGTCACCGCGGTCGCGCTCGAGTTCGGCTTCACCCACCTCGGACGCTTTGCCGAGCTCTACCGCCAGACCTTCGGCATCCTGCCCTCCACCAGCCTGAAGGCGCGCCAGGGCGGCGACCGCGCAGACTGACGCGCGCGCACGGCCTCAGCGCTGCGCCGCCGCCAGGCGTGCCTGCGCGTTGCGATCGAGATCGGGCGCGCGCACCTCGAGGAAGCGCAGGAAGGCGTCGGCGAGCGGGGTGAGGCGCTTGCCGCGCGGGTGCACCACCTGCCACTGCGTCAGCACCGGTGTGTCGGTGACGCGCAGCACCGCGATGCCTTCGTCGACGGCGTGGGCAAGCGCATGCGCCGACAGCAGCGACAGCCCCAGCCCGCCCGCCACCGCCTGCTTCACCGCCTCGTTGCTGCCCAGCTCCAGGCGCGGGCGCAAGGCCAGCCCGTGCGCGGCGAAGAAATGCTCGGCGGCCTGGCGGGTGCCCGAGCCGGGCTCGCGCAGCACGAACTCCTCGTCCGCCAGTGCCGCGATCGGGATGCCGGTCGCGCCGGCCAGCGCATGCTCGGCGGCGGCGATCACCACCAGCGGATTGGCCAGGAAGGGCGTTGCCACCACCGGCGGTGCCGGTGGTGGGCGGCTCATGATGTAGAGGTCGTCGAGGTTGTCCGCCAGGCGGCGGATCACCGCGTCGCGGTTGAGCACCACCAGCGACACCTCCACTGCCGGGCGTTCGCGGCGGAAGTCACCGAGCAGGCGCGGGATGAAGGTCTCCGCGGTGCTCACCACCGCCAGCCGCAGGCGACCGACCACGTCGCCGCGCAGCTCGGCGAGCGTCTCGTCGAGGTTCTCGAGCTCCTGTTCCACGCGTGCGGCGGTGTCGAGCACCACGCGCCCGGCGGCGGTGAGGTGCAGGCGTCGGCCGACGCGCTCGAACAGCGGCAGGCCAACCTGTTCGGCGAGCTGGCGCAACTGGGTGGAGAGGGTGGGCTGGGTCAGGTGCAGGCGCTGCGCGGCACGGGAGACGCTGCCTTCGCGTGATACGGCAAGCAGCAGGCGGAGCTGGTGGAAGGTGAGGCGCATGGCGGAGAGTGAGCGGCGAGTGTGTGTTCGGGGTCTTAATATATAAATTAAAATCTATGTTAACGACAAAAACAAAGCATTTTTATGGATGTGTGCGCTGCGGCAAAATGCTCGTGATCCTGCCGTCCGGCAGCGCCGGCAGCGCCGGCAGCGCCCGCAGCGCACCGTCGCGCTTCTCGCCCCTGCAGCACGGGGCCATGCACCCTGAAGGAAAACAACACATGGTCGATGCCGTCCCCTTCTTCTTTGCCCTCGGCGCGGTCGCCTCGCTCGCGCGCAGTGGCCTGCGTCTGCCCGCGGCCGTGTTCGAGACGCTGTCCATCTACCTGCTGCTGGCGATCGGCCTCAAGGGCGGAGTGGAGATCGCGCGTTCGGAAAGCGCCACGCTGTGGCTCGACGCGCTGCTGGCGATCGGCCTCGGCGCGCTGATCCCGCTGCTGGTGTTCCCGCTCTTCCGGCTGCGCTTCTCGCGCCCGGATGCGGCCTCGCTGGCGGCGCACTACGGCTCGGTGAGCATCGTCACCTTCGCGGTGGGGGCGGCCGTGCTGGGCGGGCGCGGGATCGAGGTCGAGGGCCACCTCGCCCTGCTCGCCGCGCTGATGGAGGCGCCTGCGTTGATCGTCGCCACGCTGATCGCGCGCTGGGGGATGAAGTCCGCCGACGGCCGCTCGACCGCCGGTGCGCTGGTGCATGAGGTGTTCGCCAACAAGAGCGTGGTGCTGCTCGGCGGCGGCATCCTGATCGGCTGGATCGCCGGGCCGCAGGGCCTGGAGCCGCTGTCGCCGCTCTTCGTCGATCTGTTCAAGGGCGCGCTGTGCCTGTTCCTGCTCGAGATGGGGCTGATCGCCGCCGACCGCCTGCCCGACCTGAAGAAGGCGGGGCTGTTCCTCGTCGGCTGCGCGCTCGCCCTGCCGCCGCTGCTGGCGCTGGCCGGCTGGGGCGTGGCGCAGGCGATGGGCCTGGGCGTGGGCGGCACGGTGCTGATGATGACGCTGGCGGGCAGCGCGTCCTACATCGCCGCGCCCACCGCGATGCGGATCGCGGTGCCCGAGGCCAACCCTGCGCTCGGGGTGGCGGCGGCGCTGGCGCTGACCTTCCCGTTCAACCTGCTAGTGGGGATCCCGCTGTACCTGTGGTGGGCGCGGGCGATGGCGGGGGCTTGAGGAGGGCGCCGGGGTCGGGGGCGGGATCGGGCCATAGGGCCACTTTCACGGCGGACTCCGGCTGAACGCCACCGTCGGCCCCCGCTGCGCCTTCTTCCCCGGCGGCGGCGTCGGGTTCGATCGCTTCGGTTGAGTCGGCTGAATCGGCGACCGCTTCGGCATCCTCGGGCGACACCATTTCCAGCACCGTGGTCGAGGTGCGCATCATCGGCGTGAACTGGGCGGCTTCCTCGACGATCTCGTCCGCGCTGCGGCGCCACAGTGCCAGCGCGAACAGGCCCAGCGGCACGAAGGCGAGGCCGAGGTGCAGCGGCAGCGCCATCGTTCCTGCCCAGCCCATCAGCGCGCCGGCGATGCCGGGGCCGACCGCCGCGCCCACGCCGTGCAGGAAGAGCACGGTGGTGTTGCCGGCGAGGATCTGGTCCTGCGGCAGGTGGTCGATGAGGTGTGCGACCACGATCGGATACACCGCGAAGGCCATGCCGCCGTAGAGGAATAGCCCCGCCATGGGGACGTGCTCGACATGGCCGAAGAGCGCCACCGCGACCGCGGCGAGCGCGGCGCCGAAGGCGGCGAAGGAGAGCGCGAGGCGGCGGTCGCCGGCGTCGGAGAAACGTCCCATCGGCCACTGCAGCAGCGCACCGCCGACGATCGCGGCGGTCATCAGCATGCCGATCCCGGCGTCGTCGAGGCCGACGCGCTCGCCGTACACCGGGGTCAGGCTCCAGAACGCGCCCATCGACAGGCCGGAGGACAGTGCGCCCACATAGGCCGCGGGCGCCGCGCGCCAGGTCATCTTGAGGCGCAGGCGCACGCGGGTGGCGATCTGCGGCTGCGGGAAGCGCGTCATCGTCACCGGCAGCAGCGACAGGCAGACGAACATGGCGGCGACCGCGAACAGGGTGAAGTTGGCCGGTGTGTCCACGCGCAGCAGCTGCTGGGCGCCGGCGAGCGCGGCGAGGTTCACGATCATGTAGGCGGCGAACACCTGCCCGCGGCGCTCGGACGCGGTCTGGTCGTTGAGCCAGCTCTCGATCACCGCGTAGAAGCCGACCAGGCTCATGCCGGTGAGCACGCGCAGCCCCATCCAGAACCACGGCTGCACCACCAGCGCATGCAGCAGGATGCAGGCCGCGACGGTGGCGCCGAAGAAGGCGAAGGCGCGGATGTGGCCCATGCGCCGGATCAGCTTGGGAGCGACGAAGGTGCCGAGGAAGAAGCCGAGGAAGTAGGTCGAGCCGATCAGGCCGAGCGTCGTGTCGGAAAAGCCTTCGAGGCTGCCGCGCAGCGACACCACGGTGTTGAGCAGGCCGGAGCCGAGCAGGAGCAGGGCGATGCCGCAGAGCAGGGCGCTGATCGGGACGAGGGTCGGAAGCATGCGTGTTCCTGGCGCAGGCCGTTTGATTTGTGTTGTGGCAAATATTTTACCAGCGCTGGCGCATGTGCCGTGGCTTCCATCGAGGCGCCCCGCGCTTATAATTATTTGTACAAATTAAATTTACAAGAAATGATAGAATGCGGCATGTCTGTTGCGGCGACAGGTCTTGTCGCGCACACAAATCAGAACAGGACAGAGGATCCAGATGACCGAAAACAGGGACCCGATGGCCCCCGACGGGGCGGTTAACCCGATCGATACCGACTACAAGGTCGGCCAGGACAACATCGTCGTCAACGTGGGGCCGCTCGGCCTCGACATCCACAACCGCGTGTTCGCGATCTCCGGCCTGCTGGTGGTGGCCTTCGTGGTGCTGACGCTGGCCTTCCAGGGGCAGGTCGAGCCCTTGTTCAGCGGCATGCGCAACTGGCTCACGTCGAACCTCGATGGATTCTTCATCGCGGCGGGCAATGTCTTCGTGCTGGTCATGCTCGGCCTGGCCGTTTCGCCGCTCGGCAGGGTGCGCCTCGGCGGCACCGAGGCGACGCCCGATTACACCTATCTCGGCTGGTTCTCGATGCTGTTCGCCGCCGGCATGGGGATCGGGCTGATGTTCTTCGGCGTTTCCGAGCCGCTGTCGCACTTCGGCAGCGCGCTCGGCGGCACCGTGGTGGAAAACGGCGTACGCACCGACTGGGCGCCGCTCGGCGCCGCGGCAGGGGACGCCGAGGCGGCAACCCGGCTCGCCATGGCGGCGACGATCTACCACTGGGCGCTGCATCCGTGGGCCATGTACGCGACGATCGCGCTCGGCCTGGCGTTGTTCTCGTTCAACAAGGGGCTGCCGCTGACCGTGCGCTCGGTGTTCTACCCCTTGCTGGGCGAGCGCGTGTGGGGCTGGCCCGGCCACCTCATCGACATCCTCGCCGTGCTGGCGACGCTGTTCGGCCTGGCCACCTCGCTGGGCTACGGTGCGGCACAGGCCAGCTCGGGCCTGAACTTCCTGTTCGACGTGCCGCTCGGCAACACCACGCAGATCGTGCTGGTGATCGGCATCACTGCGATCGCGCTGGCGTCGGTGGTGGCGGGCCTGGATGCCGGTGTGAAGCGCCTGTCCGAGATCAACATGGCGCTGGCGCTGCTGCTGATGCTGTTCGTGATCGCGGTGGGGCCGACGCTCGACATCGTCTCCGGCTTCTTCGCCAACCTCGGCGCCTATGTCGAGCACCTGCCGGCGCTGTCGAACCCGGTCGGACGCGAGGACGTGAACTATTCCCAGGGCTGGACCGCCTTCTACTGGGCGTGGTGGATTTCCTGGTCACCGTTCGTCGGCATGTTCATCGCCCGCGTGTCGCGTGGTCGCACGGTGCGCGAGTTCATCTTCTCGGTGCTGATCGTGCCTTCGCTCGCCTGTGTGCTGTGGATGACGGTGTTCGGCGAGACCGCGATCCTGCAGGTCGTGCGCGATGCTTACCAGGCTGCGACCGCAGCCGAGCTGCCGCTGCAGCTCTTTGCGATGCTCGATGCGCTGCCGCTGGCGTCGATCACCTCCTTCATCGCCATCATCCTGGTGGTGGTGTTCTTCGTAACCTCGTCCGACTCGGGTTCGCTGGTGATCGACGTCATCGCCGCCGGCGGCAAGGTCGACGCGCCACTGCCGCAGCGCGTGTTCTGGTGCACCTTCGAAGGCCTGGTGGCGATCGCGCTGATCCTTGGCGGGGGGCTGGTGGCGCTGCAGGCGATGGCGGTGTCGACCGGCCTGCCCTTCACCATCGTGCTGTTGATGTCGACGGTGGCGGTGATCAAGGGCCTGGCCTCGGAGCCGCGCGCGAGTTGAGCGCTTTCGTTACGATGCCGGGCTGAGCCCGCCGCCGCTTGCCATGCAGATCGAACAACTCGAGATCCTCGACTTCCTGCGCACCCACCCGCCCTTCGACGAGCTGCCCGACGAGGTGCTGTCGCGCGTCGCGGCGGTGGTTGACGTGCGCTACTACAAGGCGGGGGCGTCGATCGTCGAGTTCGGCCAGGTCGCCGAGTTCTGGCATGTGGTGCGCAGCGGCGCGGTGGAGGTGTTTCGCCGCAACGGCACGCTCTACAACCGCCTCACCGCCGGCGGCTACTTCGGCGAGTTCGGTCTGCTGCGCAACGGGCGGGTGCGCTTTCCGGTGACGGCGCTGGAAGACACGCTGCTCTACCTGATCCCGCGCGAGCTCTTTGCCGAACTGTTCGAGCAGCACGAGCGTTTTGCCGACCTGGTCGAGGTCGAGGACCGTACCCGGCTGCGCCAGGTGATGTCCAGGCGCGAGGAGTCCAACGACCTGCTGTCCGCCACGGTCGAGACGCTGGTCGGGCGTGCGGCCGTCACCCTGCCCGCCAGCGCGAGCGCGCGCGAAGTGGCGCAGCGCATGAGCGAGGAGGGCGTGTCCTCGCTGTTGATCCTGGAAGACAACCCCGATGTGCCCGAGCTGCCCCAGCTCGCCGGTATCGTCACCGACCGCGACCTGCGTACCCGCCTGGTGGCGCCCGGCCTGCCCTACGACACCCCGGCGACCGAGATCATGTCGCGCGGCGTGGTCGCGGTGAGCCACAACCAGCTCGTGTTCGAGGCCATGCTGGCGATGCTGCGCCGCAACGTGCATCACCTCCCGGTGCTGAAGAACCAGCGCCCGCTGGGGGTGATCGCGCTCTCCGACATCATTCGCTATGCGTCGCGCAACAGCCTGTTCCTGGTCGGCAGCATCTTCCGCCAGCAATCGGTGGACGAGCTGGCCGCGCTGGTGCCGGAAGTGCGTGCCTGTTTTGCGCGCATGATCGCCGAGGATGCCAGCGCCAACATGATCGGCAGTGCGATGTCGGCGATCGGGCGCAGCTTCAAGCAGCGCCTGCTGGAGCTTGCCGAGGCTGAGCTGGGGCCGCCGCCGCTGCCCTACTGCTTTCTCGCGCTCGGCTCGATGGCGCGCCAGGAGCAGCTCATCGTCACCGACCAGGACAACGCCCTGGTGCTCGACAACCGCTTCGACCCGGCGCAGCACGACGCCTATTTCAAGGCGCTCGCCGCCTTCGTCAGCGACGGCCTCGCGCGCTGCGGCTACAGCTACTGTAGCGGCGGGGTGATGGCGAGCAACGAGAAGTGGCGCCAGCCCTTGCGCGTTTGGGAGCGCACCTTCACCGACTGGATCGAGCGTCCGACGCCCGAGTCGCTGCTCAACGCCGGCATCTTCTTCGACCTCGACGGCGTGTGGGGGCGGGTGGAGTGGGCGGCGCGCCTGCGCGAACTCATCGCGCGCAAGGCGAAAGGCAATTCTCGCTTTCTCGCCTGCATGGCGCGCAACGCGCTGCTGCGCACGCCGCCACTCGGGTTCTTCAAGGATTTCGTGGTCGAGTCCGATGGCCGCCATACGCGCGCGATCAACATCAAGCGCCGCGGCACCGCGCCGCTGGCCGACCTGGTGCGGGTGCATGCGCTGGCGATCGGGTCGCAGTCGCTGAACTCCTTCGAGCGCCTCAAGGACATCATCGACGCGGCCATCCTGCCGCTCGGGCGTGGCCAGGACTTGTATGACGCGCTCGAGTTCATCGCCATGGTGCGCGCGCGCCACCAGGCCGAGGACCTCGCCGCCGGGATCGAGCCCGACAACGGCATCGATCCCGAGAAACTGTCCGAATTCGAGCGCAAGAGCCTGCGCGACGCCTTCCTGATCCTTGGCAACGCGCAGAAGTTCCTCAAGTACCGCTACCAGCCCGGACGGGCCAACTGAGGACGCGGCGATGCTGCATCTGGGTGATCTGCGCCAGCCGGCGCGCGCCGGCGCCGGGCGCAAGGGCCCGCTGCCGGCCGCTGCGGTGGCGGACTGGCCGGCGCGCTTCGCCGAACTCGCGCGCGCTGCGCGCGATCCGCGCCTGCAGCACTTCTATGCTGCCGGCACGGTGGCGGGCGACACCGCGCTGCAGGACGTGCCGATGATCGCGATCGACGTCGAGACCACCGGACTCGACCCGGCGCGCGACGAGATCGTCAGCATCGGCGTGGTGCCGATGGACACCACCTGCATCCGCTCCAGCGCCTCGCGCTACTGGGTGGTGCGTCCGCGCGCCGAGCTGCATCCGGAATCGGTGACCCTCCACGCCATTACCCATGCGCAGATCGAGGCCGCGCCGGATCTGGCCGACATCGTCGGCGACCTGCTGTCCGCGCTCGCCGGGCGGGTGGTGGTGGTGCATTGCCGCGAGATCGAGCGCGCCTTCCTGGAGGTGGCCTTGAAGGCGCGACTCGGCGAGGGCATCGAGTTCCCCGTCATCGACACCATGGAGCTGGAAGCGCGCCTGCATCGAGCGCCGCCGCCGGGCTTTCTCGCGCGGCTGTTCGGCCGCAGGACCGCGCCGGTATCGATCCGCCTCGCGGACAGTCGCGAACGCTATGGCCTGCCGCGCTACCGCGCACACCATGCGCTGACCGATGCGTTGGCCACCGCCGAATTGCTGCAGGCGCAGCTGGCCCATCGCTTCTCGCCGCTCACGCCGCTGCGCGCGCTGTGGCGTTAGCGCGCGCAGCCGGGGACGGTCGTGCACGCGATTGCCGTGCCCGGATCCCGCGCCCGCTTGCCAAGTCGCGCGCGACTTGCTAAAAGTTCGCCCGGGCATCGCCGATGCCCGAACCGGTCCGACGCGGGGACGACCCTGCCCGCCATGCGCGCCTTGCGCAGCGACCGTCGGTTTCACGCGGGACGACCCGCAGGACGAGGCGCGGACCCGAGCGGTCCGCGACCACCGCCGGAGTCTTCCCCGTGTCTGCCCATCCCAAGCTTCGCTCCTTCCCCGACCGCCTGCGCCAGATCGCCCTGTTCGAGATCGGCGGCCTGCTCCTGGTCACGCCGCCCTTCGCGTGGGCGAGCGGCGTGCCGATCGCCGATTCGATCGGCCTGCTCGCGCTGCTGGCGCTGATCGCCGCGATCTGGAACGGCGCCTACAACACCGCCTTCGACTGGATCGAGGGCCGGCTCACCGGTCGCACCGCCGACCGCCGCCCGTTCCGGCTGCGTGCCGCGCACGCGCTCGGTTTCGAGTCGGGCCTGCTGATCATGACGCTGCCGATCATCATGAGGTGGACCGGCATGGGCTGGATCGAGGCGCTGATTGCCGACATCGGCCTGGCGATCACCTACACGATCTATGCGCTGCTCTTTAATCTGGGCTATGACCGCCTGTTCCCGATCGTGCCGCCCGGCACGCTTGCGGTGCCCGGCGCGCAGCCGTCGGACGGCCTGATGGCGGAGCGCTGACGTGAGCGACAACACGGCCTGCGCGGGCGGCGCCCTGGACGTGGTCGACGACGCCGATCTCGCGCCGTTCAATACCTTCGGCCTGCGCGCACGCGCTGCGCGCCTGGTGCACGTGCGTGCGGTTGCCGCGCTGCAGGCGGCGGTGGCCGCACCGCACTGGCATCTGGGCCCGCGGCTGGTGCTGGGCGGCGGCAGCAACCTTGTGCTCACCGGCGACTTCCCGGGCACGGTGCTCAAGGTCGAGCTGCGCGGCCGGCGCCTGCTGCGCACCGAGCCCGAGGCCTGGATCGTCGAGGCCGGCGCCGGCGAAAACTGGCACGACTTCGTGCGGTGGACGCTGGCACAGGGCTGGGCCGGGCTGGAGAACCTGTCGCTGATCCCGGGCACCGTCGGTGCCGCGCCGATCCAGAACATCGGCGCCTACGGGCTCGAGCTGGTCGAGCGTTTCGACTCGCTCGATGCGGTGGCGCTCGACAGCGGCGTGCTGCGCAGCTTCTCCGCTGCCGAGTGCGAATTCGGCTATCGCGACAGCGTGTTCAAGCGCAATCCGGGCCGGTGGCTGGTCACTGCGGTACGCCTGCGCCTGCCGCGCCCCTGGCAGGCGGTGACGCGCTACGCCGACGTGGCGCGCGAGCTCGCGGCGCGCGCCATCGAGGCGCCCGGTGCCGCCGACATTTCGGATGCGGTGGTCGCGATTCGCCGCCGCAAGCTGCCCGACCCGGCGGTGCTCGGCAACGCCGGCAGTTTCTTCAAGAACCCGGTGGTCGCCGCAGACACCTGTGCACGCCTGCTCGCCACGCATTCGGACCTGCCGCACTATCCCCAGCCCGACGGCGGCGAGAAGCTCGCGGCCGGGTGGTTGATCGAGCAGGCGGGCTGGAAGGGGCGCGACCGCGGTCCGGTCGGCTGTTACGAGCGCCAGGCCCTGGTGCTGGTCAACCGCGGCGGCGCCACCGGGGCCGATGTGCAGGGCATCGCGCAGGCAATCGTGGCCGACGTCGAGGCGCGCTTCGGCGTGCGCCTGGAGCCGGAGCCGGTGTTCGTCTGAGCCCGGCGGTGGCGGACGGACGAGATCGGCCACGCTCGCCAACGCCTGCCGCCACTCGCAAATACTCAAAGAGGCCTTGCGCCCGAAGGATCGCCCGATGTCCGACCCTGACCGCCAGACTGCCGTGCTGGCCGAACTGCGTGCCGCCTTCGGCGCCGCCGAGGTCCTCGCTGGCGACGCCAGCCCGCGTCACCTCAAGGACTGGAGCAGCGCGACCGGCGGCACGCCGCTCGCGATCCTGCGTCCGCGCGGCACCGAGGAGCTCTCGCGCATGCTGGCGATCTGCCACGCCCACGGCCAGGCAGTGGTGCCGCAGGGCGGGCTGTCGGGCCTGGTCGGTGGCGCGGTGCCGGGCGAGGGCGAGGTGGTGGTGTCGCTCGAGCGCATGAGCGCAATCGAGGACATCGACCTCGGCTCGGGCACCGTCACCGTGCAGGCCGGCGCGCTCCTGCAGACCGTGCAGGAGGCCTGCCGCGATGCTGGTGCGATGCTTGCGGTCGACCTCGGCGCGCGCGGGTCGTGCCAGATCGGCGGCAACGTGTCGACCAATGCGGGGGGCAACCGCGTGATCCGCTACGGCAACACGCGCGAATCGGTGCTCGGCCTGGAAGTGGTGCTGGCCGATGGCAGCGTGCTGCCGATGATGAACCGCATGGTCAAGAACAATGCGGGCATCGATCTCAAGCATCTGTTCATCGGCAGCGAGGGCATCCTCGGCATCGTCACCCGGGTGGTGCTCAAGCTGCAACCGCTGCCGCGTGGCACCAGCACCGCGCTGGTCGCGCTCGCCGACTTCGACGCCGCGCTGCGCTTCCTGCGCCACGCGCAGCAGAGCCTATCGGGCCAGGTCAGCGCCTTCGAGATCATGTGGCGCGACTATCTCGACACCGCGCTCGCCGCCAACCGGCTGCGCCGGCCCTTCGCCACCGACTACCCGGTGTATGTGCTGATCGACATGCACTGCGGGCAGCCCGCGACCGACGCGCAGCGCTTCGAGGCCATGCTGCAGGAGGCGGTCGAGGCGGGCTGGATCGTGGATGCGGTGGTGGCGCAGTCGGTGGCCGACGCCGAGGCGCTGTGGGCGATCCGCGACGGCGTCGCCGAGGTGCTGCGCGAACACGCGCCGACCTTGAACTTTGACGTTTCGGTGCCGGTGGCGAGGATCGGTGAATGCGCGGCGCGTGTGCGTGCGAACCTCGAGCGCGACTGGCCACAACTGCAGGCGCTGTTCTTCGGCCACGTCGGCGACGGCAACCTGCACGTGGTGGTGTGCAAGGTGCCGCAGGACGAGCCCAGCGTGCACGCGATCGAGGCAGCGGTGTACGACGTCGTGCGCGACGAGGGCGGCTCGGTGTCGGCGGAGCACGGCATCGGCCGCCTCAAGCGCGACTGGCTCGCCCATTCACGCAGCGCCGCCGAGATCGCGCTGATGCGCACGCTCAAACATGCGCTCGACCCGCAGGGCATCCTCAATCCGGGCAAGCTGCTGTGAGCGCCGCGCGCGCGCTAGATGACCTGCCGCGGCTGCTCGATGATGGTCTGGTAGACCAGGCTCTTGATCTTCATGCGGTCGTCGGGGGCGAGCGCGTGGAAGTCGACGCCGTAGTGGTATTCGATGCCCTCGCCGTCCGTGTCGGCTTCCTGTTGCACGCTGCGGACATCGGCGGCGATGTCGAGCTCGAATTCGACCTCGTGCAGGGTGAGCACGAAGCGCAGGCGGAGGACGCTACCCTGCTCGCCCACCGCGGCGCGGGCGTGGATCAGGGCGCCGGTTGCGCTCAGGTTGAGGATGGTGCCGGGCTCGGCGGCGTCCGATCCGTGGGCGCCCATGCGCACCGGAATGCGCGCGCGCACCCGTGTGGCCTTGCGGATCACGCTGCCCTGGATCGTGCCCGGGAAGCTCAGGTGCAGGTAGTCGAACGGCAGCCTGCACACACGCAGCACCGAGGCCCAGAACGCGAAGGCGCTCTGGCGCGAGAATACGCGCACGATCAGTGGGTCATTTTCCACCAGGTTGATCCGGCGTCCGCCACGGGTCGGCGTGGTGACCAGCAGGCTGACGCCTTCGAGATAACCGACCACGCGCACGAAGGCCCGCCGTACCCCGGTGGATGCCGAGCACTCGAGCTGCAGGCGATCGCCGACGGCGAGGCACATGTCGCCGAAGGTGAAGCCCTTGCGCTCTTCGCCGGTTGCTTGATCCGGGTCGGATTGCGGCTCGGCTCCGGGGGTCTGGTCGCTCATCGTCGTCCCCGTGTCAGACGTTCATCACCGTGACCGCGCGGGTGTTCAGATAGGCTTCGAGCGCCTCGGGGCCGCCTTCGGTGCCGTAGCCGGAATCCTTGATGCCGCCGAAGGGCATTTCGGCGTTCGGCGTCGCAGGCTGGTTCACGTAGAGCATGCCGACCTCGAGCTCGTGGGCGAGGCGGTGGGTGTTCTTCTGCGCGCGGGTGAAGGCGTAGCCGGCCAGTCCGAAGGACAAGCGGTTGGCCTCGGCGATCGCTTCGTCCAGCGTGGCGAAACCGCGGATCGCCGCGATCGGGCCGAAGGGTTCCTCGTTGAACACTTTCGCATCCAGCGGCACTTCGCTCAGCACCGTCGGCGCGAAGAAGTTGCCCGCGCTGCCGATGCGCGCGCCGCCGGTGGCCACGGTTGCGCCGCGGGCCACCGCGTCGTGGAGGATGTCGCTCATCGCCGCCACCCGGCGCGGGTTGGCGAGCGGGCCCATCTGCGTACCCTCGGCCAAGCCGTCGCCGACCTTGAGCGAGCTGGCGTGCTTCGCCAGCGCGGCGACGAAGTCGGCGCGCACGCTGTCATGGACCAGGAAGCGGGTGGGCGAGATGCAGACCTGGCCGGCGTTGCGGAACTTGGCCGCGGCCGAGGCCTTGACCGCAAGCTCGAGATCCGCGTCCTCGCAGACGATCACCGGTGCGTGACCACCGAGCTCCATCGTCACCCGCTTCATGTGCTGGCCCGCGAGTGCGGCCAGCTGCTTGCCCACCGGCGTCGAGCCGGTGAAGGTGATCTTGCGGATGCTGCGGTGCGGGATCAGGTAGGACGAGATCTCGGCCGGATTGCCATAGACCAGGCCGATCGCGCCTGCAGGCAGGCCGGCGTCGACGAAGGCGCGCACCAGCTCGGCCGGTGCGGCGGGCGTCTCTTCCGCGGCCTTGACCAGGATCGAGCAGCCGGTGGCGAGCGCCGCGCCGGCCTTGCGCACGACCTGGTTGATCGGAAAGTTCCAGGGCGTGAACGCGGCGACCGGGCCGACCGGGTCCTTGAGCACCATCTGCGTGGCGGCGAGGTTGCGCGCCGGCACGATGCGGCCGTACACGCGCTGCCCCTCGTCGGCGAACCATTCGATGATGTCTGCGGCGGCGAGCGCCTCGACCTTCGCCTCGGCCAGCGGCTTGCCCTGCTCCGCGGTGAGCAGGCGGGCGATGCCGTCGGCGCGCTCGCGCATCAACGCGGCGGCGCGGCGCATGATCTTCGCGCGCTCGATGGCCGGCGTCCTGCGCCAGGCCTGGAAGCCGCGCTCGGCGGCAGCGAGTGCCAGATCGAGGTCGGCGGTCGACGCGTGCGCGACGCGACCGATCTCCTCGCCGGTGGCCGGGTTGAGCACCGCCAGCGTGCGACCGTCGAGCGCATCGCGCCATTCGCCGTCGATCAGGAGTCGGGTGTCGGGGTAGGTCATCGGTTCTTCCTCGCGCGGGAATGTCGGGACCGATATTCTAGCCCCTGGCCGATGACCGGACACCGCAGGCCGGCGTGCACGCGGCGCGCGGAGTCTGCGCTCAGGCGATCTCGCGCGCCGTCAGCGTGTAGCTGAAGGATTCCGGGTCGAGGCTGTCGAAGCGCTCGCCGCCGTGCTCGCCCTGCGGATACATTAGGAAGGGGATCTCCTTGCCCGTGCTGTGGGGCAGGCGCAGGTCGTGGGCGTCGTTGTAGGCCAGCCAGTTCATCTCCCAGGCGCCGAAGAGCTGCTTGCGCGCCGCGACCACCTTGGGGGCGACCATCGACAGCATGCCCGGTGGCTCTTCCAGCACCACCTTGCGCACGTCCGCGGGGTCGACCGGCACCCAGCCGAAGCGCTCGAGGAAGACCTCCGCGCGGCAATGCTGCGCCTTCGACACGTTGCCACTCTTGCCCAGGCTCCTGTAGCCGAAGCGCGAGTCGGCGACGCGGAGGCCGTACACATCGCGCGCGGGCAGGCCGGCGGCGCGCGCGAGGCCGACGTAGAGCGCGTTGAGGTCGGCGCACTTGCCCGACAGGTTGCCGGTCTCGAGCATGGTGCGCACGTCGCCGATGCCGCAGCCGCGCACCTTGGGTTCGCGGAAGGTGTTGTCCACGATCCACTCGTAGATCGCGCGCGCCTTGTCCTCGTCGGTGTCGGCGCCGCGCACGATGTCGCGCGCGGTGTCACGCACGATGCCGTCGGTGGGCAGCAGCGCGGTGGCGCGGGTGTACAGCGCGCGCTCGGCGCGCGGCAGGGTGAGGCGCTCGGCGCTCGGGCGGGCGAAGTCGGTGCCGCGGTCGCGGGTGGCGAAACGGCTAAGGATCTCCAGCGTCGGGCGCGCGGTGTCGGGGGCCCACTCGGCGTACACCATCTCGGCGCCGGACGGGTCGCGCATCTGCTGCATCAGCGCGGCGTTGCCCTGCCACAGGCTGCCCATCGGGCGCTGCCAGGCGGTCTCGTGCATCGATGGCAGCGGCACCCACACGCGCAAGGTGTCGCTGCCCGGTAGCGGCTCGATGCGGCTGACGAGCTCGAAGCGGCGCCAGCCGGACTCGGGCGTGGGTGCGAAGGCGGGCGGTTCGGCGTTGGGGGCCGGGGCGGCGAGCGGCGCAGCGTGTCCGGCCTGGGCGCGCGCGAGCACGGGCAGGGCGAGGCCGGCCGCCAGCGTGCCGGCGCGCAGGAAATTGCGGCGGTTCATGGAATTCTCCCGATGATCGAAGCCGCCCCGGTGCGGGATGCCGCCGGGGCTTGATGGGTGGCCGTTGCCGGGCGGCCGGATGCAAAACGCACGCTGCGCGTCTGCGGCGCGGACGGCCGATACAAAGGATCGGCGCTGTTGTCCGGCGCGCATTGTCCGCGATTGCGGCGGGCGAGTGAACCCGCGCCCCATCCTCCCTGTAGGAGCGCTGGCAGGCGCGAACCCGGTGGCGGGCGGTCGGCCGCGTCGATCGGGGCGCGGCCCGATTCGCGGCTGCCGCCGCTCCTACATCCCACCCCAGGCCGCGACGGTTTCCGTAGGCGCCGGCAGGCGCGAACCCGCGGTTCCGTCTTCCTGCGCCCATCCGCGCGAGTCAGCGCCATGGATCGGGCCCGTCCTCGCCCGTGTTCGGGATCTCCGCCATGGGCAGCGCCGGCGGGGGTCGATACAATGGCCCGCATGAATCAGCCGGCTCCCGGGACGGCGTCTTGCTGCCCGGTCTGTCTTGGCGCCTCCGTGCGCCCCTTCCTGCACGTGGGCGGGCGCGACTATTTGCGCTGCAAAGCCTGCGAGGCGACCTTCCTGCACCCGGCCCAGCGGCTGGCGGCGGACGCGGAGTGCGCCGAATACCGCCTGCACCGCAACGACCTCGGCGATCCCGGCTACCGTCGCTTCCTCGCGCGCCTGGCCGATCCGCTGCGCGCGCGCCTCGTGCCCACGGCGCAGGGGCTGGACTACGGCTGCGGTCCGGGGCCGGCGCTGGCCATGATGTTGCGCGAGGCCGGCCACCCGATGCAGGCGTGGGACCCGTTCTTCGCCCCCGATCCCGACGCGCTCGTGCGTCGCTACGACTTCGTCACCTGCACCGAGGTGGTCGAGCACTTCCACAGTCCCGCGGCCGAGTTCGCCCGCCTCGACGCCCTGCTGCGCCCGGGGGGCTGGCTCGGCATCACCACCTGCCTGCAGACCGAGGATGCGCGCTTCGCAGCGTGGCATTACCGGCGTGATCCCACCCACGTGGTGTTCTACCGTGCGGTCACCTTCGAAGTGATCGCCGCCCGCTTCGGATGGCGCTGCGAGCTGCCGGAAAAGGACGTGGTGCTGATGCACAAGCCCGCGCCGCCGGCAGTTGCCGCGTTTTCCCTTTCTCCCCCAACCCCGACCGGGAGTCTCCATGAGCTACGAAACCCTCCTCTACGACCTTTCCGACGGCATCGCCGAGATCCGCCTTAACCGCCCGCAGCGGCTCAACTCGGTCAGCCGGCGGCTCTATGAAGAGCTCAACGATGCGCTCACCCGCGCCGAGCAGGCGCGCGAGGCGCGCGTGGTGCTGCTCACCGGCGAAGGGCGCGCGTTCTGCGTCGGTGCCGACCTCAAGGAGCACAAGGTCGGGCGCACGGCCTTCGACCGCCGCCAGTACCTCAAGGGCGAGCAGGACGTCTGCCACCGCCTGCTGCATCTGCAGAAGCCGGTGGTGGCTGCGGTCAATGGCTATGCGCTCGGCGCCGGCGCCGAGATGGCGATCGCGTCCGACTTCATCGTGATGGCCGCGAGCGCCCAGATCGGCCTGCCCGAGATCTCGATCGGCAATTTCCTCGGCGGCGGCGTGACCTGGCTGCTGCCGCGCCTGGTCGGGCTGGCAAAGGCGCGTGAGCTGGTCTTCCTCGGCGAGCGCATCGGCGGCGAGGAGGCGGTGCGCATCGGGCTGGCAAACCGGGTGTATGCCGACGAAGGCTTCCTCGATGCGGCGCGCGGCTTCGCGAAGAAGCTCGCCGCCAAGGCCCCGTTCTCGATGGAGCTCGCCAAGCGCCAGCTCAACCTGTCGGCCGAGCGCACGCTCGATGCCTGTCTCAGCGCCGAGCTCGAGGGCATGATGTTCGTCGGCACCACCCGCGACTGGCAGGAGGGCGTGGACGCCTTCGCCGAGAAGCGCGCACCGGTCTTTCGGGGGGAGTGACATGAGCGAGCTCAAGAGCATGACCGCGGCTACGGCTCACCGCAGCCCGCTGCACGACTTCCTCGCCCCCGACTCGATCGCGATCGTCGGCGCCTCGGCCGACCCCACCAAGCGCGGCTACAAGGCCATGGTCGGCCTGATCCGCGGCAACTACCGCGGCCGCATCTACCCGATCAACCCCAGGGTGCCCGAGATCCTCGGCGTGCCGACCTGCGCCACGCTCGACGACGTGCCCGGGCCGATCGACCTGGCGCTGATCTGCACGCCGGCGGTGACCCTGCCCGGACTGCTCGCCGAATGCGGGCGCAAGGGCGTCAAGGGCGCGGTCATCCTCGCCAGCGGCTTCCGCGAGACCGGGGCGGAGGGTGCGAAGCTCGAACAGCAGGTGCTGGATGCGGCACGTGCGGGCGGCGTGCGCATCGTCGGCCCCAACACTTCGGGCATGTTCAACCTGCACAAGAACGTCAATCTGCTCGACCTGCGCAACGTGCGCGCGGGCGACATCGGCTTCATCTCGCAGTCGGGCAACATGCTGCTGGCGCTGGTGCTCGAGGCCGAATACAACGGCCAGGTGGGGTTCTCGACCTATGTCGGCCCGGGCAACCAGACCGACGTCGGCTTCAACGACTACCTGCGCTATCTCGGCGAGGACGAGCACACCCGGGTGGCCACCCTGTACGTCGAGGGGTTTCGCGACGGCCAGCGCTTCCTGCAGGCCGCGCGCGAGATCACCCCGGTGAAGCCGGTGGTGGTGTACAAGTCCGGCGCCACCGAGCTTGGCAAGAAGGCGGCGAGCTCGCACACCGGCGCGCTCGCCGGCAGCTACGCGATGACGGTGGACCTGCTGCGCCAGGTGGGCGTCAGCGTGGTGCATCACTCCGACGAGATCCTGCCGGTGGCCGAGGGTCTGGCGCTGATGCAGCAGGCGCGCGGGCGGCGGATCGCGGTGATCGCCGACGGTGGCGGCCAGGCCACGATCACCTCCGACCGCCTGTCCGAGGCCGGGCTCGAGCTTGCCGAGCTGTCCGCGGCGACGCGCCGGCGCTTGGCGGCGATCCTGTTGCCGCAGGCTTCGCTCGTCAATCCGGTCGACGTTGCCGGCAGCTCGGACGCCGACCCCGAGGTGCTCGCGCGCTGCATGGAGATCGTCGCCGACGACGACGATGTGGACGCGGTGTTTCTGGTCGGCATGTTCGGCGGTTACCACACCCGCTTCGCCGAATCCTTGCTCGGCGGCGAGATGCGTGCCGCCGAGTCGATGATCGAGCTCGCGCGCGCTGCTGCCAAGCCGCTGGTGGTGTTCAGCCTGTATGCGCCGGTCAAGCCGCCGCCGCTGCGCCGCCTGCATGAGGCCGGGCTGCCGGTGTATGCGTCGATCGAACACGCGGTGAAGGTGCTGCAGGCGCTCGCCGAGCGCGGCCTCTATCTGCAGGATCGCCACGGCCGCCCGCTGCAGGCGGGGGTGGAGCCCGCCGAGGCGATGCAGGCGATGTTCGCACGCGCGCAAAACGAGGGCCGCGACCTCTACGAATACGAGGCCAAGACCTTGTTGCGCACGCACGGGGTGGCGGTGGCGGAGGAGGTGGTCGCCCACACCGCGGACGAGCTCGCTGCGGCGGTCGCGAAGTTCGGCCAGCAGGCGCTGGCGATGAAGGTGGTGTCGAAGGACATCCTGCACAAGTCGGATGCCGGCGGCGTGAAGCTGAACCTGATTGGCGAGGCCGCGCTGCGCGCTGCGTTCGAGCAGATCATGACGAGTTGCCGTGCCTACGACGCCGATGCCGATCTGCGCGGAGTGCTGTTGACGCCAATGGCTAGGAAGGGTACCGAGGTGATCGTCGGCGTGGTGCGCGACCCGATCTTCGGGCCGGTGCTGATGTTCGGGCTGGGCGGCATCTTCGTCGAGATCCTGGAGGACGTCGCCTTCCGCGCCATCCCGCTGTCGCGGCGCGACGCTGAAACCATGGTCGAGCAGTTGAAGGGGCGCAAGGTGCTCGCCGGCGTGCGCGGCGAGCCTGCCGTGGACAAGACGGCGTTGGTCGAACTGCTGCTCAGGGTGTCGAGCATCGTCAGCGCCTACCCGCAGCTCTCCGAGCTGGATCTGAATCCGGTGATCGCGTATCCGGACGGCTACGCGGTGGTCGATGCGCGCATCATCACCAACCGCGCGGTGGCCAGCAACTGATCCGGGGCAATCGTTCGTCCGCCAGGCGCGCCGGGCCGTCTGCGCCGGCGCATCGACGGAGCGGGCCTGGCGATGGCCGTCCGCCGCCGCAATGCCTTGCCGGCAACCAAGGAGTTTCTCGCATGCACAAGATCGTCTTCCTCGACCGCGACACCCTGGCGCCGCAGATCCGCCTGCGCCGCCCGGCTTTCGAGCACACCCTGAGCGAGCACGCCCGCACGCGTGCGGACGAGGTGGCGGCGCGCCTTGCCGGCGCCAGCATCGCGATCATCAACAAGGTGAGGCTGGGCGTGGAGGTGCTCGAGCGCCTGCCCGAGCTGCGCCTGATCGCGGTCGCCGCCACCGGCACGGATTGTGTCGATAAGGCGGCCTGCCAGCGCCTCGGCATCGCGGTGGCCAACATCCGCGCTTATGCGGTCAACACCGTGCCGGAACACACCTTTGCGCTGCTGCTGGCGCTGCGCCGCAACCTGCTCGCCTACCGTGCCGACGTGCTTGCCGGCGAGTGGCAGCGGGCGGAGCAGTTCTGCTTCTTCAACCATCCGATCCGCGACCTTGCGGGCGCGCGCCTGGGCATCATCGGCGCCGGCGCGCTCGGTCGCCGTGTGGGCGAGCTCGGGCGTGCCTTCGGCATGGACGTGGTGTTCGCGGCGCACAAGGGGCGGCGCGACATGGGCGGCTTGTACACGCCTTGGGAGGAGGTGCTGGCCACCAGCGACGTGATCAGCATGCACAGCCCGCTGACCGAGGCCACTCGCGGCCAGATCGCGCTGGCGGAGTTTCGCGCGATGAAGCGCCGGCCCTTGCTGATCAACACTTCGCGCGGCGGGCTGGTGGACGAGGCCGACCTGGTGCGCGCGCTCGACGAGGGCCTGATCGCCGGCGCCGGCTTCGACGTCACCAGCAGCGAACCGCCGCCGCCGGACAATCCGCTGCTGCAGGTGGCCGGACGCCCGAACGTGATCCTGACGCCGCATGTAGCCTGGGCGTCGGACGAGGCGCAGCAGGCGCTGGCGGACCAACTCATCGACAACATCGAGGCCTTTGTCGCGGGGCGCGGGCAGAATCTCGTGTGCGATCCGGGGGGCGCGAGCGCGTAAGGCCTTGCCGGGTTCGCGCCTGCCGGCGCTCCTACGGAAACCGTCGCGGCCTGGGGTGGGGATGTAGGAGCGGCGGCAGCCGCGAATCGGGCCGTACCCCGATCGACGCGGCCGACCGCCCGCCGCCGGGTTCGCGCCTGCCGGCGCTCCTACGGAAACCGTCGCGGCCTGGGGTGGGATGTAGGAGCGGCGGCAGCCGCGAACCACTGCGTCATGCCGTCGGCGGGGCCAGCGCGGCGATGATCCGGCCGGGAGCAAATGAAAGACCGGACCCCAACGACCCCAGGCCGGAAATGCAAGGCCCCGGCGCCCGCGGGGAAGCGGGGGCCGGGGTCTTGCATTTCAGCACACGGCTCCGCACGGGGGCCGTCGCCGATCAGACGAACTGCACGACCTGCGCGGCGCCGCGGGCCTTGGCGGCCTGCGGGTCGTTGAAGTCGGCCAGTAGCTGCGACTGCTTCGCCTTGGCCAGCGCCAGGTGGCGCTCCTTGACGTGGCCGTAGCCGCGGACGTCGTCCGGCATGCTGGCGAGCTTGACCGCGGTCGCGAGGTTGTCGCGGTTGAGCTTGGCACACAGGTCGGTGAGCAGGCGGTCGTAGTCTTCGATCGCCTGGCGCTCCATGCGACGCTCCTCGGTGTTGCCGAAGAGGTCCCACTTGCCGCCGCGCAGGTGCTTGAGCTTGGCGAGGTGGCGGAAGGCCTTGAGGATCCACGGGCCATACTTCTGCTTGATTGGCTCGCCGGTCTCGGGGTCGCGCTTGGAGAGCAGCGGCGGGGCGAGGTTGT